>CAZTAS010000255.1:0-8494 GCA_964611635.1 uncultured Thermodesulfobacteriota bacterium | reverse complement strand
AAAGGTACTTGCCTTTCTCTTATCCATCCCCGCAGCAAGCTGCGGGGAATTCCGAGTTAAAGTTTTTATTTTCGTTCAAACACATTCAGGTCTGGTATAATTAATATTTAATTGCAGGAGTATGCCAACCATATTATTAAAAGGAGAGGAGAATGAAAAGCATCATTTTAGCGGCGGGATATGGAACCCGTCTCTATCCCCTCACAAAAGATTGTCCCAAGCCCCTGTTGCCTATCGCGGGAAAGCCGATTATCGAGCATATTATCGCCAATCTTGATCCGGTTACACAGATCCGGGAGATCTTTGTGGTAACCAACGATCGATTTCACTCACACTTCCATAAGTGGAGTAACAGTTTTCCATCTCGTTTCTCACTCAGTGTTATCAACGACGGAACCCGCAGCAATGAGGACCGGCTGGGCGCAATTGGCGATATCCATTTTACCGTCCAATTCGCCAATCTCGACGATGACCTTCTGGTCATCGGAGGGGATAATCTTTTCGACTTTGACCTTACAAGGGCCACCGAGGAGTTCTTGCGATGGCGTCGTTCTGTCGTTGGCCTTTATGACATGAAGGATCCGGGAAAAGTTGCCCGCCTTTATGGTGTGGTGAGCGTTGATGAGAATAGCCGCGTAACACGCCTTGATGAGAAACCCGAAAACCCTGAATCCGCCCTAATCAGCACGGCGGTCTACTTCCTGTGTCGCGAGGATGTTCAGGAGCTTAAACGATGCATCGAATCGGGGTACAATCCGGACAATGCCGGTGATTTTATTCGCTATTTAGCAAGTAAAAAAGAGGTCTTAGCACATATCTTCGATGGTGTATGGTATGACATCGGAAGCTATGAACAGTACAAAGCGGCTGACAAGCAGTATACAACAATGGAAAACCATTCATAATGGAGCCCGGGCCGTTCTGCTTCAGCGCCACAGGGTTTCCAGCGGCGCCGACCACCCCATTGTGGTATAATCCGCCAGTCGGCCGATTTGTCCATTCAGATGGTTGGATGCGGGACTTGTCAAGAATAGGACAAGTTGGGCCACTTCCTCGGGCGGTCGAAGTTGTCCCTTCTCCTTCAATTGAACAAAGTGGCGATGTATTTCCTCCCCTATTTGCAGAGGATCTTTTGCGCGAATTTCCTCCTGCATCGAGGTGTCCACCACGCCGGGTGAGACGGCGTTGACACGGATGCCCGATGGTCCCAGTTCTTCAGCGAGATACCTTGTAAGGATATCCACACCTGCCTTGGAAACCGAGTAGACGCCAAGAGGAGTAAGGACACGAAGGGCTAAGCCCGAGGTGATGTTAACGATGGCGCCGCCGCCGCGCCGAATCATCCCTGGCACGGCATAACGACAGCAAAGGTAAGTACCCGTCAGGTTTATGGCAAGGGTTTGGTTCCAATCTTCCAGGTCAACTCTAATCAAGGGCTTCATTGGCCCCAGAACGGCAGCACAGTTTACCAGCCAGCGGACACCGCCGAACTGTTCGTCAACCTCTTGAAACAAGGCAATTACGTCCGATGCGCACGACAGGTCAGTTCTGATTGCATGTGCCCGTCCACCTTGCTCCTGGATGCGCCCGACAATATTCTCCAGATCCTTCTGGGTGCGTGCGGCGATCACAACAATATCAGCGCGATGGGCCAACGCCAAAGCACAAGCACGGCCGATCCCGCGCGTTCCCCCGGTCACCACGGCCACGCTCTCCTGATCTTCCATTTATGTTCACCTGCTTGGAATAGGCTCTATTCGAAAAATTTTTAGGGAATTTTTTTATGTGAGGATTACCTGCACCCTAATTATAAGACGGAGGCGTGTTTCTGCCGTTCCACAGCGTATTCTTCCTGCCAGATTCGTTCCTCCAGGGTGCGGACCCTGCGACCATAATCATCCAGTTCCTTGGCAATACAGCTCACCACATGCTCTGCCCCTTCATGAGTAGGATATGCCCCGCATTTGCGCACCAAGTCCCGGTAGATATGTGGATTGTCTATTATCATGCATGGCGTTAACAGGTTTTCAGAATAAGGTTGTTTGCTACGGATAGTGCGGAAAAACTCGCTGTTAAGCACCTCACTGAGGCTCTTTTCCTTAATGTTATCAACTGCGAAGTGCGTGAAGACACAAGGTTCAACATCTCCATTGCTGTTAATATGGATGTACTGCCTTCCGCCGGCGATGCAGCCGCCTACACATGGGGCATCATTCCAGAAGTCCGCGATAAAAATGGGTTTTTTAGCCCTGATTGCCTTGTCCCGCTGCCGTATGAACTCTCTCTGCTCCGGAGTGGGCATGAGGCTCACATCCGGATCCTTGCCCACAGGCATGAACAGAAATAGCCAAACCACCAGTACGCCATGCTCAATAAGGAAATCCACAAACTCATCGGTCAACAAATTATAGGCATTTTGCCGAGTGATGGTCAGAGATGCTCCGAAAGGCACTCCCTCTTCCTTCAGTGCATTCATTGCGCGCACGATCTTGTCGAACACGCCCGGTGCCCTTCGGGCATCGGTGGTCTCCCGGAATCCCTCCATACTGATGATAGGGCCGACATTCCCGAGCTTCCGAAGACGCTCTGCCATCTTTTTGTCAATCAGGGTCCCATTGGTGTAGCACATGAAATACATATCCTCGTGGCGTTCCATAAGAGTAATCAAGTCTTCCTTGCGCGTAAAGGGCTCTCCCCCGCTGAAGGCGATGAAGCAGATGCCGATCTCCCTTGCCTCAACCAGGATACGGTCCAGCAGGTCTAATTCCAGCCCCTTTTCTTGGGGATAAAGTCCGGCGTAACATCCCTTGCACCTCAAATTGCATCGCATGGTGGGACTGATCAACATCGTGAAAGGTGGTCTGAAACCGTTCTTCTTCTCGAACTCTTCCCTGATGTTAGCACTCTCCAGAAAGCCTTGGATGAAAAGAGTCTTGCCAAACTTTCGGAGTACGGAGGGATCCAGTTGCGTCATGACCCGCCTGAAACTTTGGGATGCCACAGAATCTTCGCCTTCCATCAGGGCATCTCGAACATTGCGGACTATTGCTTTATTATCTTCTTCATGGACGATTTTTTCGGCCAAATAAGACAATCTGATAAAATTGTCCCAAGAAACACGAGATAATAAATCAATCATCAATGCGGCAGCCTGTCTCTCGGTGTATTGTCGAATTCGATCCCTGAAATCCATTTGTGTGCTCCTTTCCTTTCACGGCAAGGTGTGCGGCCTGAAGATTTAATTAAAACGCCTTTGTCTTTTTTGTACTTCTCACCTTTCTAATCTAATGCGAAATTTTTCTCATTTATTTCCCCAAAGGCGATTATTCAAATATAGTTTTTGGCCCGGAAGGATGCCTGACAAATCCAGAAAGCCCTCACCTCCTAATGATATTAACTCAATAACTCACTGTCAATATTAATGATATATATTCATAAAATAGATGTCAATCTATTTTCCACTGTTTTATCCACTGATTTATGCCGTTAAAAGAAATGATGGGTGAATAAATTTCTTGATTTCATCGAGTAATTTGACTACTCTGAGAATTGATTTGAAAATCGGCCATTCAATCAGACTTTTTCATTACCCCGATGAGATTTTCCCCGGGGATTTGCAAGCTGATAAGAAATAGCTTTTGGAGGTCAATATGAAGATTGAGCCCCCCTCTTATTGCGATCCAATAAAAATTAATTCTGAAGGATCCCTGAGCGTTCCGGATCATCCCATTATCCCATGCATTCCCGGGGATGGCATAGGAGTTGATATTTGGCCGGCTGCTCGATCTATACTTGATGCCGCCGTGAAAAAGGTTTACGGGGGCCGCAGGCTGCTTGGCTGGATGGAGGTCCCAGCAGGGGAGACATCTCTCAGACAGATGGGCGATTTGCTTCCGGAGGACACGCTGGAAGCTATTCGTCAATTCCGAGTGGCTATCAAGGGACCTTTGAGAACCCCCGTAGGTGGTGGCTTCCGATCCATTAATGTGACGTTGAGGCAAAAACTGGGACTCTATGCATGTGTTCGTCCAGTCCGGTACCTTCCGGGTATGCCCAGCCCCATGCGCCAGCCCGAAAAAGTTGACATGATCGTTTTCCGGGAAAACATGGAAGATGTTTACGCCGGTATAGAATGGCAGCGGGGTACCCCGGAAGCTCGTCAGTTTATAAACTTTTTGGATAAAGAAATGGGTGTTAAGCTGCCTGATGACTCCGGTATCGGGGTAAAGCCCATCAGCGAGAAGGCCACGCGGAGGCTTGTGCGGATGGCTATCCAATACGCAATCCGCAAGGGGTGCAACAGCGTCACACTGGTCCACAAAGGGAATATTATGAAATTCACTGAAGGCGCTTTCCGCGACTGGGGTTACCTGGAGGCTCGTGAAAACTTCGGTGATCAGACGATCACAGAGGAAGAGCTTTTTGAGAAATTTGACGGACAGTGCCCAGCAGACCGCATAATCATCAAGGACAGGATAGCGGACTCCATGTTTCAGCAAGTATTGCTGCGGCCTGAAGAATACAGCGTCCTGGCCCTTCCCAACTTAAACGGCGATTATCTCTCCGATGCTCTTGCAGCCCAGGTGGGTGGATTAGGAATGGCTCCAGGGGGCAACATAGGCGATGAGTATGCCGTCTTTGAGGCCACCCACGGGACAGCCCCCAAGTACGCCGGGAAGGACATGTCGAACCCTGGTTCTCTCATTCTCTCGGGAGTCATGATGCTGGAGCACATGGGATGGCAAGAGGCAGCCGATGCTGTGGTGGCTTCCCTCATCCGCACTATTAGCCAAAAAAAAGTCACATACGATCTTGCCCGACAGCTCCCGGGTTCCACAGAGTTGAAGTGCTCAGAGTTCGCACAGGCTATTATTGAAAACCTTTAATCCAGGGAATGCCTTATATTCCCGCCCAAAAAAATTGCAGAGAATTTGGCGAGAAGAAAGAACGTGTAACCACCATGGTTATTGACTTTCATGTGCATGTGGGCAAACCTGAAGATTGGGACCCCTCGGTTGTGGATGATCTCCGCCGTATTTACCCCAATGTGGTTGAGACGATGAGTTTGACTTATATGCCGGAAAGGCTCATCTCAATCCTGAAATCCCATGGCGTGGACCGGGCAGTTATATTGGCTGAAGTGGCTCCTTTGACCACCGGGATGATAACCAACCAGTGGGTTTACGATACATATGGAACATATCCAGAGTTGATGCTATTCGCTTCCATCAATCCATTTATAGTCCGGGATCTTGCGGCAGAGGTAGAGCACTGGGTGATGGATTGCGGCTTTCGAGGGATTAAGCTTCACCCAACTTACAACCACTTTTATCCCCATGATGCCCGAATGTATCCCTTATATGAGAAAGCGGCCCAGCTAAGGGTTCCCGTCGTCTTTCATACCGGCATGTCTATGTTCCGCGGCTCGCGTATCAAATACGGGAATCCTCTCTTTTATGATGATATAGCAGCGGATCTGCCCGAACTTACCATCATATTGGCACATTCGGGCCGAAACATCTGGTATGAAGAGGCGCAGCTCATGGCCACTATTAGGCCCAATATTTTTCTGGATGTGACCGGCCTCCCACCCCGCAACCTGCTTCAATACTTACCAAGGCTGGACAGATTGGTGGACAAGGTCGTTTTTGGTTCGGACTTTCCAGTCATACAGAATATAAGAGCTAACATAGCCGCTATTCGGAGTTTGCCTCTCACACCCGATGCGGCGGAAAAAATTCTGGGAAGAAACGCGGCACGTCTGCTGCGGTTAGATGTTAACAACAAGAATAATCCCGGCGAAACATAATAGGGATTTCTGAACGCTATACATATACGCCCAGATTATTATGCGAGATATGCTTGCTACACATCTTTGGACATGTTATCCTGACATCAAGTTGCAAGTATTTCTTCTTAAAGTGATATTTTGGTTGTCTCTCAATGGAATGGGTAAGCAGCTAATAATGTTCATCATCTCAAGAACGGGATACTCATGCTGAGTGCAAAGTTTGGGCCAAAGATTCAACATATTTCGCGGATTCCTCTCCGATGGATCTCGCGGACGGGCATAACGCCTAACGGGCTGACGATCACAGGCCTTGTAATCAATTTGGGGGCCTGCTTCGCCTTTGTCTTGAACAAATTCCCTCTTGCAGGGGTATTGATTCTCATCGCAGGGGCATTTGATGTCATGGATGGTGGGGTGGCCCGTACGGCCAATAAAGAAAGCAAATTCGGAGCATTTCTGGATTCGGTGATAGATCGCTTTTCTGATTTGGCGATCGTGATCGGGCTGATCATCCACTACGCCTGGACAAACAATCTCTCTCACGTCATTCTCACGTCAGTGGTATTGATAGGCACCGTGTTGATTCCCTACACGCGGGCCAGGGCCGAAAAATTCATTCCGCACTGCAACATCGGACTTATGGAGCGGGCTGAACGCATCCTGCTTTTAAGCTTCGGAGCTATCTTCGATCTGATGACTCCTGTCCTGTGGATACTGGCGATTCTCACACATTTTACGGTTTTTCAGCGGATCCATTATTCCTGGAAGCAATTCGGCCAGGAAGAGAACCTGAAGACATGAGGTCTGTAATAGGCGAGACTTGATCTTGCAAATCTTCTCTGGAGAGAACAAGAAAGTCAAACACCAAGAGGGGAAAAAACATATCGAGGTTTTGATATTCTTGTACATAACTTTTTGAAAGGTTCAGATGCTGACAAGATATATTCAATTGTCGGCTACAGGGGCCAAATGCAATACATTATGGGCTTATCGAATTATGAGGGCAATCAGGAGGATTCACCCACTCCCAAGCCAATGCGCCGTCGATAGAACTTCTGATAAATTACGCGGTGTCTCCAACCCTCCTTTTCGAGGACTATCTCTATACAGATCATAAATATTCGATAGAGGTCTGGTCTACATTCCCAGATAAGCCTTCCGGATCATATCCGACTCGAAGAGTTCTTCGCCCTTGCCCTCCATGATGATCCGTCCAGTCTGGAGGATGTAGCCCTGGTCCACAACCTTCAGGACTTATTTGATCTTTTGTTCTACGATTAGAACGGTTGCTCCCTTCAGGCTGATTTCCTTGCAGGTTTGGATGACCTTGTTCGAGAGAATCGGACTCAACCCCAATGATGGCTCATCCAGCATGAAAAGTCGAGGTTTGGACATAAGCCCCCTGGCAATGGCCAATTGCTGCTGCTCGCCTCCGCTGAGGGTTTCGCCCTTCTGTGCGGCTCGCTCCTTCAAAAAGGGAAACAAGGAAAACATTTCTTCAAGGGTTTGATAAACCTCATCTTGATTATCGCGCACGCGTGCACCAACAAGAAGGTTTTCCAAAACGGTCAGCTTGCAAGAAAATTTTTCGGCCTTCGGGTACATGGGAGATTCCCTTGGCCGTGATGGAAAAAGGCGAGCGATGATGGATCTCCTCGCCCATAAATTCGATGCTTCCTTCGAAAGGATGTAAAAGGCCCGAAACGGTCTTCAGGATGGTGCTCTTTCCAGCTCCATTAGCCCCAACGATGGCCACCATCTGTCCCTCATTTACGGTGAAGGAGACTTCGTGCAGCACGGGAATGATATGGTAGCGGACAGAGATGCCTTTCACCTCAAGCATGATATTCCTCTCCCAGATAAGCCTTGATCACCCGTTCATTGCGAACGATCTCATCTGGCGGTCCATCGGCGATCATCTCACCCGAGTCAAATACCGCGATCCGATTGGAGAGGTTCATAATCACCTCCACCACGTGTTCCACGACAATCAAGGTCAGTCCCTTTTGATGCACTTTGCGTATCAGATCCAACGCTTCTTCCATTTCAGTTGGATTCAGTCCGGACATGACCCCATCTAACAGCAGCAGCTTCACCTGTGTCGCCATTGTTCTGGCCAGTTCTATGCGCTTTTGATCTGCCAGGGTCAGGCTACCGGCAATTTGATCACTTTCATGCGCCATACCGATGAATTCCAGGATATCCATTGCTAACCCCATGGATTTCTTGGGGTTTGGTTGGCGGCAAAAAGCGCCCATCATCACGTTTTCCAGGACGGTCATTTCCTGAAAGTTCTGGACGATCTGAAAGGTATGGCTGATGCCCATGTGGCAGATGCGATGGGGGCGAAGCCCGGTGATCTCCTTTCCCTGGAAATTGATGGAGCCTCGGCTGCATGAGAGATATCCTGTAATGCAGTTGAAAAATGTCGTTTTACCCGCACCGTTGGGTCCGATCAGTCCCAAAATTTCCCCTTAATGAGAAGACAACCCTGGATACCCCGTGCGGAAGCACGGGGTTCTTTACTGTATTATGATTTGAGGGGTTGGGATGAAAATGGCATCCCCAAATTGAGGACTTTGGAAAGATTGGGACTGGGGGATGTTTCCATAGGATCACGGGAAAATGGCTGAATTCAGATTCCTCGGCTATCTAGTACTTACTTGACATATTAAGCGTAACATAATATACTATGGGGTATGA
>CAZTAS010000254.1:0-8498 GCA_964611635.1 uncultured Thermodesulfobacteriota bacterium | reverse complement strand
GTGAGGGGGGAGAAGGCATACGGAATAATTACTTGTATGACTGCAACTTCGTATCTGAAGGTGTTTCAAGAGTCTAGCGTAGCCAAAAAAGGAAGGATTGCCTATGCTATGGAGGAGACGTTCTGATGAAGATCACGGATTACAGAAGCTATAAAGAGGCTAAAGAGCATTTCAACTGGAATCAAATCTGGGATGTCTTCGATGGGAATCGAGAGCGATTCAATATAGCCCATGAATGCATAGACAGGCATGTCGGGAAGGGGACTGCCATCAGAATTAAATTCGACGATGGTCATGTGGAGACCTTATAGCTTTGCTGAGATTTCTCGCTTGAGTTCCCAGTTCGCCAGTGCCCTCGGCCCTACATTCCCCTGGATGGCGGAGCCTCAGAGGCAGGGACGGGGCTGAAACCCCCTTACCATATCCTTTTTATCCTGTTGTCCTGTCAAAATGTCAATTGCTGAGCGGAGCTAAGTTCAATTAGCGAGGGAATTGCATGGACAGAAATTTCGGAGAGATAATCGAAAGAAATGCCAGAATAAGGCCCGATAAGGTGGCAGTGAAATTTGAACGTCTCAGCCTGACTTTCGAGGATTTAAACACCCGCACAAATCGACTCGCCAATTCCCTGCTCAAAATAGGTCTTGAAAAGGGTGATCGAGTTGCTGTTCTGGCAAGGAATTGCCCCCAGTACATCGAGCTATACTGGGCGATGGCAAGAGCCGGCTTGACCATCGTTCCCATAAACTTTCGATTGATAGGAAAGGAGATCTCCTTTATAGTAAATGATTCCGGAGCAAGGGCTTTTTTTTCAGGCAATGATTTCGTCTGCGGGGTTGAATCGGTTCGAGGAGAAATGCCCGTTCTGACCCATTTGATCGCATTGGGCTTCCCATCGGGAGATTGGATGAGCTATGATGAACTAATTCAAACGGGGAGAGAAGGTCCTCCTCGAACGATTGTCCACACCGAAGATGTAATCTGTATCATGTATACAAGCGGCACTACAAGCTTTCCCAAGGGAGCTGTCATCACCCATGGAAACTGGTTGGCTTCTGCTCGATACCACTGCAACGCCTTTGATATTGGAGAGGAAGACAAATGCCTGATAGTGAACCCCTTGTTTCACGTCGCTGCTACATGGCCCATGTACTCTCATTTTTACAAAGGGGGCTCCGTGGTCCTTCTCCCTTCGTTCGATTCAGAGAGGGTGCTTAGCACATTGGATAAGGAAAAGATCACGACCTTCAACACGCTCCCCACGATCATCAATGAACTCCTTCAGGTTCCTAAGATCAAGGAATTTGATTTCAGGCACCTGAAGTGGATCGGATATGGTGGTTCCACAATGCCCCTTGATGTTCTTAAAAAGTCAATCGAAATATTTGGAAACAAATTTCTACATGTCTATGGCCTTACGGAAAGCAACGGTGCAGTGACACGGCTTCCTCCAGAAGATCATCAAAAGAGAGACGCCTCGGGGAGGCTTTCGAAGATTCGATCCTGCGGTCGGGCCATTGATCCTATAGGTGTGAGGATTGTGGATGAGTCGGGAAAGGATAAAAAACCCGATGAAATTGGAGAGATAGTCGTCAAAGGAGATTGTGTCATCAACGAATACTGGGGTCTTCCTGAGGTGACCGTCCAAACGATTCAGGACGGATGGCTGAGCACTGGAGACCTTGGCACGATGGATGAGGAAGGCTATTTCTACATCGTCGATCGAAAGAAAGATATTATCGTCAGCGGGGGTGAAAATATCTCATCACGCGAAGTTGAAGACGTAATCTATCTGAATCCAGGTGTTTTGGAAGCCGCTGTAATCGGGGTTCCCCACCCAAAGTGGGGGGAAGCGGTCAAGGCCATCCTCGTGAAAAAGAAAGGTTATGAAGTCACTGAGGGGGAGATAGAGGATCTTTGCAGAAAAAATTTAGCCGGATTTAAGCGTCCCAAATCCATCGATTTCGTCGATTCACTGCCCAAGAGCTCCACCGGCAAGATCTTGAAAAGGGAGATTCGTAAACAACTGGGCTTATAGAATTAGACAGGCAGGGTCCAGCTTTTCGCGCAGGCTTCAAATCTCTTCTGCTGACGGAGGATGGACTTCCTTTTCTCTTCCTCGTTCAGAAACATGACCTTCCTGACTCCATGCAATGCATTCTCAGAAACTTTTTCATCTTTTAGCGTGAACCACTTTATACCAAAATGCTTTCAAAAATATACAATATTCTCCCTCTCCCCCCAGCGGGTGGGAGAGGGCGGGGGTGAGGGGGGAGAAGGCATACAAAATAATCACTTGTATGACTGCAACTTCGTATAACTGCATTTTCTGGGATAAGTGCTTGCCAGGAGATGGTAAAGGAAAAGAGAAAAAAGGACGAACTCAAGGTCCGTGCTGTTTCCGCATCTATCACTAAAGGAACTCCTGTAACTGCCCCCGACGAAAAATGTATGGATCTTATTTTCTGGGTGGCAGATGCACACATTCTCCCAGCGCGTCGGCTGCGGCTTCGGAGAGGATCTCGGATATGGTGGGATGGGGGAATATAGACCTCGCCAGGTCTTCTACCGTTGCTTCCATACGGATGGCCAGAACCGCGGCCCCTATATTCTCAGTCACTCGGGGGCCCACCATGTGGATACCCAGGATTTCGCCGTAAGGGCCTGTGACCACCTTAGCAAAACCATCCCGGCACCCCATGGCCCGTGCTCGACCATTGGGCATCACAGGGTAACGCCCAACACGAACCGCCTCTCCGTGAAGCTCTCGAGCGCGAGGCTCGGTCAGCCCGATACAGGCAACCTCTGGCTCTGTGTAAAGGCAGCGTGGCACAGGGTCGGTATCCATTGTTTCCTGACCGCCCAATGCATTGGTCGCGGCAACCTTCCCCTCACGGGTGGCTTTATGGGCCAGCATTAAGCCGCCCACGCAGTCTCCGGCCGCAAAAATACCAGGAACTGTTGTTTCCATGCGCTTGTTTACCGCGATGCAACCGTGCTCAAGTCTCACACCAATGCGCTCCAGACCTAGCTGGCTTGCGCGGGAGCGTCGACCCACCGCCAGCAATACACGTCGGGCGGTTACCTCCCTACGTTCCCCGCTTTCAGAGTAAACAAGTCCAACCTCCTCTCCTTTCTCCTCTATGGCCTCCACTGTGGCACTTGGGTGGATATCGATCCTTTGTTTTCTCAGTATTGCCGTCAGAGCCGCAGCCACATCCGGGTCCTCTCCGGGCAGGATCTGTGGCATCATCTCCACCACAGTCACCTGGCACCCCAGTGCGGTGTAAAGCTGGGCAAACTCCAGCCCCACATATCCAGCACCAACAATTGCCATCTTCTCCGGCACGGTCTCCAGCAGAATGGCCTGATCGCTGTTCATCACCGCGGGACCGTCAGCTCCAGGAACAGGGATGAGAGAGGGCTCTGAGCCTACCGCCACGATAATAGCTGAGGCGGTTAAGGTTTCCCCCGTTTCCCGAATCCGGATGGCATGTGGTTCGACAAGTTCTCCAGTGCCAGACACAACACGAATGCCATAAGCTTTCAGCAGGCTTTCCAGTCCTATAAATTGTGCCTTTATAGTGGCATCCCGATGCTTTCGGAGGGTTTCCAGGTCAGCGGACACCTCCCTCACCTGCACGCCAAAGCGTTTCGCCTCCTGGACGCCATGAAGGCGGTGCGTTCCTTCCAGAAGCGCCTTTGTGGGTATGCACCCTTTGTGCAGGCAAATCCCTCCCACCCTGTCATGCTCCACCAAAATCACCCGTGCTCCCCGCTGAGCAGCGCGGATAGCTGCGGGATATCCGGCCGGACCACCGCCAACAACCAAAACTTCCGAATTCATCTCATTCAGCCTCCTCACGCCATTCCCACGCCAGGACGTTGTCCCCCTCTGTCTAACGAGAATTTCCTTATCTCTCATAGAACACAAAATTACAGACGCAACTCTAAAATTTTCAATGACAATACATACAAGCCTAAGAAGGTCCTGTCAAGTTGAAAGCCCTCACTAGTCAGTATCGTGCAGCATTGATTCGGTCAAGTTTTCGAATAATCCTAAAGTATAGGCTCAATTATGTCATCCAGTGGATCAGCTAATCAGAACGACATTAATGGACTTTTATGGATTATTTTATTACCCGAAAGATTGATTCATGTTAATGGTCCTCATGGATTGGAAATTTTGTCAATCCCAATCCTACATCTTTTTAGTGTAGAGCATTACCGAATTATTACCATTTACATACAGGTTTTACGGAAGAGCGAGGCCCGCCTGCCAAGATATTCCAGGAGGCCTCCTGCAAGGGTTCCAGCATTGTCTTTTTGCTCGAGATCGATGAAATCGCACCTGGGCTTTCAGGAGAAGTGGAAGCCCAGTAAGAGATTGCATTTTCAATATTGAAGTGGTATATGGGGAAAGGCTATAATTTTATAAAAATAGATGCTTTTTCCGCCAACTTATGGGTATGTCTTATGCGCAAAAATGAGTAGACCTTGTGAAGATCTTGTGTTTGAGCACGGGATCGCGAAAGACTCAGCAGTGGGTGTTAAAAATAGGGTGATTACGGGCTTGTATGGTGTTGCGGAAACCCCTTTGGCTAAAGAGACCATCGACACCAGGGAACTTCCGATGTTCCCCGGAGTGGTGGATTCCCACGTTCATTCGTACGGCATGACTGGCGTTTCAGAGGAAGGCGGTTCGAACGATCCCCAGAGGCAAAACTATTTATAATATTTATAACGGAAAATATGCAACAGCCAAAGCCGGGGATGGAATTTTCATCCCTTCGGCTGCAAAAGGATAAAAAGATAATGGACATCTCTACTATTCAGGTGCAGGAAGATCGGCTTCGAAAAGATCTTCTAGATCTGGCACAATACGGGGAAGAGCCAGGTGGGGGGATGATGCGCATGGCATTATCCGATGCAGACCTGGAGGCGCGTCGCTGGTTTCAGGCTCGCATGCGCGATGCGGGGCTTCGTGTTCACGAGGACGCCGCTGCAAACATCATAGGCAGACTCGATCCCACCGCAGGCCTGATCGATGCGCCGTGCATCGCCATAGGTTCCCATATTGACGCCGTCCCTCATGGTGGAAAGTTTGATGGTGCGCTGGGTATTTGTGCGGGGATCGAGGCCATCCGTGCCATTCGAGAAAGCGAACTTCCCATTCCGAGCCTTCTTGAACTCCTGGTCTTTACCGATGAGGAGGGAAGTCATTTTGCCGGGACATTTGGCAGCCGTGCTATGTTCAATCTCCTTATTGAAGATGAGATCCACCGATCCAAGGGCACCGGGAAATTCGCCATGGCCGATAGTTTACAACGAATGGGCAAGACTCCGAATCGGATCGGCGAGGCGGTTCGTTCTCCCTCCGAGTTTCGCGCATTCCTTGAAGTTCACATTGAGCAAGGGCCTGTTCTGGAGTCGATGGGTGTCCCCATTGGCATTGTGGAAGGGATCGTTTACGTCAGCCGCTATTTTATCCACGTGAAAGGCGAGTCAGGCCACGCTGGAACAACGCCCATGCGCATGCGGGACGATGCACTGGTCAAGGCAGCTCGAATCATCACTGCAGTGAACGATGCGGTGATCTCCACTGGGCCTGATATCGTGGGAACTATTGGGGAACTCAAGGTACACCCGGGTGCCTTCAACATCATTCCCGGCTTCGTGAAGATGTCCCTCGAGCTCCGCTCAATAAAAGAGACCATCATTCAGTCTGTGCTTCAAACTATTCGAGAGATCGTTCATTCCGTGGACAATGCACGACTGGAGCCCATTCTATCCAAGGGCGGTGTGGCCATGGATCCGGTTATCATGGATACCATCGAGCTGTGCTGCCGTGAGCGGGGAATCAAATTTCATCGGATGGGGAGCGGGGCAGGTCATGATGCCATGACATTTCCACCCCTGGGCATTCCCACGGGTATGATCTTTATTCCCTGTGTGGAGGGCAGGAGCCATTGTCCTGATGAAGAAATCAGGTGGAAAGACGCCGCCATTGGAGCCCAGATTCTTGCGGACACCGTTATAAGGATCGCCTCTGGAGGTTTGCTATGGTGAAGATCGCAGGTATCCAATTTCAAGGAAGCCGTGAACGTGAGGCTAATGTGAGGAAAGCTATCAGCCTTGTGCAGGAAGCTGCCAGTCGAGGGGCTCAGATACTGTGCCTTCCGGAACTCTTTAACACGATGTACTTTTGCGTAGGAGAGAATGCCCAGTACTTCGAGTGGGCAGAGACCATACCAGGACCTACATCAGATCGAATGGCCGCCATAGCTAAAGAGACGCGCACTGTGCTCATTTGTCCCATCTTCGAGAAGGTCATGGATGGAGAATATTATAATACGGCGGTTATCATGGGTCCCAATGGGGAAATTATTGGCAAGTATCGGAAGATGAGTATTCCCTTTCTTTGGGACCCGGAAAACAAAGAATCTGACCCCAGAGGAAACGAGAAATTTTATTTTCGCCCAGGAAACCTGGGCTTCCCGGTGTTTCCCATTCCATACGGGGTAAATATTGGGCTACTCATCTGCTACGACCGGCATTTTCCCGAGGCCGCCAGGATCCTTGGAGTGCGGGGAGCGCACGTGGTGTTTGTTCCTACAGCTACTGGCGGAAAGACCCGTTATATATGGGAATTGGAGCTTAAGGCTCACGCTGCGATGAATATCTACTATGTTTGTGGCGTCAACAAGGTTGGCAAGGACATCGATGGATCGGTCCGTGAGCATTACGGCAGCAGTATGATCATAAATCCACGAGGTGAAGTAATTGCGCAAGCCGGCGATAAACAGGATGAAATCATTTATGCCGACGTGGATCTTTCTTGCATACAAGAACTTCGACATTTTTGGAATTTTTATCGAGACCGAAGACCGGATTTCTATGATCCGTTACTAACGTAATGAAATTAAAATTGATTGCACTGGCTGCCAGACTCAAAGAGAGTTGAAAATACCATGTGAATGAAATTTGGCACTTTGTAGGTTGGCCAATCTCTATGGACTGCTCTGGTGGATGACATTCTCTCCCTGCGCTTCCAGGTAGAGATCGTTCACGCAAAAGCTTTGGATGATCTGGAGCCAGTAAATATTCCATCTTCATCAGGGCGTTATCAAATTCTGATACGGATCAATTCAGGTCAAGTAGTATCAGAATAGAGGAACGATCTCCTTCCGCTGCTGCAAAAGAAAGTCAATGAGATTGAACAAATGGACGTGGAGGCATTTTTGGTGATGTTCACAGGAGATTTTTCAGACCTGGTCTTGCGTAACCCGGTAATTATTCCTCATGAGGTTTTTAACGGGGCAATTCGTAACCCTTGATGCTCGTCCCACTGATAGGCGGAAAAGGTTCAATTCGATTGCATAAGCTTTGGCATCCTGCACGATACAATGTTATCTATGTAGCTATTGTGGTATAATATAATGCGTTAAATAAAGTGAATATTATATTTTGATTTGCAATCGTTGCTGGTAAAAAATTTCTTCGTAATGAGAATTGTTGAGACGGTCAAAATTGGAGGTTAACATGAATGATTCCGAATTTCACAATGAGCTTTTTGAAATGATCCGGATCCAAGGAGCAAATTTAATAGGAGTTGGTCCTATTGAGCGATTCAATGGGGCTCCAAGAGGCCACAGGCCTGAGGACATCGTTCCAGGCGCACGTTCAGTCATAACTTTCGGCATACGAATTCCGTATCTTGCCTCTCATTGGCCAGAATTGGGGATGGCTCGCGATTCGGAAATTCTACCCTCGGAGATCCGATCGGAAATGCTCCAGAATTTCTTTTATCGCACTGTCGGCTATGATCTGATAAACGAACGTTTAAATCAGATCGCCCTGCATTTAACCAATGTTCTTGAAGATGCCGGTCACAGATCTATCTGTTTCCCAGCTACTTTTGGAGCATCTCATCGTCAATTTCAAGAACTTATTCCCGGAGCGGGATTTGGTTTATTCAGCTTGAGACATGCAGCGGTTCTATGCGGTCTGGCTGAATTTGGTCTAAACAATGTGGCCGTGACTCCCAAGTATGGACCACGGATTCGATTCAATGCGGTGATTACCACCGCGAATATCCCTCCAACCTCCCTCCTGAATGAGAAGGTCTGTCTGGGCACAGATTGCAACCGTTGCGTTAGCGAATGTCCCGATGGGTGTATCACTCTGCTTCCCTACGCTCAAGATGAAATTTTTTGGAACGCTCCACCTGCGCGCACTGACGTGACTCGCTGCCGAGAAACTCGAAAACACCATTACTGCTTGGGGCGTTGCATACGTGTCTGCCCGGTGGGAAAGTAGTATATGTTGAAATGTCCATAGGGGAAAACTCCCTAAAAGTTCCTTTTGAATTGATTTGTTTAATACAAGATAGATCTGATATCATGTATTTGTTTCACAATGGTAGTTATTTGGGAGTAATACCAAGTTGCTTTCAAGGGAGTAACTACATGTTGACCTTTGCACCGATTATTTTTGGG
>CAZTAS010000253.1:0-8574 GCA_964611635.1 uncultured Thermodesulfobacteriota bacterium | reverse complement strand
TGCCCAAAAGGGATCAAAAAGAAGCTGTGCCAAGATCAATGTCTATTTTTGGGTTCCCGCTTCTGCTTGACACTGCTTGGTGAATGGTGGTATGAAACAATCACTAGTTCAGGGTAGGGTTCCGATTATACCATGCATCAGTGGCACTTTATAGCCGTGGAAGGAGCCATCGGGGTGGGGAAGACCAGCCTGGTGAAACTCCTGGCCGAAGAGATGAACGCCCGTTGTGTTCTTGAGAACATCCAGAACAACCCGTTTCTTCCTGACTTTTATCGGGATCCCAGAAAATACGCATTTCAGACTCAGATATTTTTTCTTGTCAATCGATATATACACCTGTCGGAAATTCAGCAGCAGGATCTTTTCAATCAGGTTACCATATGCGATTACCTGTTTGAGAAAGACCGGATCTTCGCCAATCTGACCCTGGATCACAATGAGATCGCGCTCTATGATCAAATCTTTTCGTTGTTCGTCAAAAGGGTTTCCCGCCCTGACCTGGTCATTTATTTACAAGCACGAGCTCATGTTTTGATTGAACGTATCCGGAAGAGAGGCATTGCATACGAAAAGAATATTTCTATGCGATACCTGGAGAAGCTGTCCGAGGCATACAACGAATATTTCTTCCACTATGATGAATCGCCCCTTCTGGTGGTAGACACCAGCGAGATCAACTTCGTCCAGCACTCAGATGATTTCGAGGCGCTGAAGAAGGAGATTCGGGCGATGAGACGGGGAACACAATATTTCAGACCGCTTGGATCCTCTCGATGAGGACCGAGACGGAAGTCGCACCCTGCTTAAGCTAGATATCGAGCGGTTATGGAGCTGCCGTTGAACAGTTCATGAGGATGCCTTCCGTCTGGAAGGTATTTTTTCTTCTCTTATGGAGACGAGACATGGAAACGATTTCATCCTGTCGTGAGATGCAGAGATATTCCAATGAAAGGCGCGCTGCTGGAGAGTCTATCGCCCTTGTGCCCACCATGGGCTCTCTTCACGAAGGGCACTTGAGCCTTATACGCCTTGGGCGCCAGCGGTGCGATGCGCTGGTAGTCAGTATTTTTATAAATCCAACCCAATTCAGCCCCACCGAGGACTTCAACACTTACCCCCGGGACTTCTCCCGCGACTTAGATTTGTGCCAATCGCTGGGGGTGGATGTAATTTTTCATCCCTCGGCGAATGAAATGTATTCGGAGGGTTTTCAGACATTTATCGAGGTTGAGGAACTCTCCAAGCCTCTCTGCGGTATCTCGCGTCCTCATTTCTTTCGCGGGGTGGCCACCGTGTGCGCCAAGCTCTTCAATATCGTGAAACCCCATGTTGCTGTCTTCGGAGAAAAAGATTATCAGCAACTGCTGGTCATCCGTCGAATGGTGAAAGACCTGAACATTGATATAGAGATAATCGGCAGCCCCCTCGTCCGGGAGCACGACGGACTGGCAATGAGCTCTCGCAATGCCTATTTGAACCCTTCCGAGCGGAAAGCGGCCTTAAGCTTGAATCATGCTTTGTCCGAGGCTGGCGATTTATTCCAGAAGGGGTGGCGGGATGCATCGGAGATTATCCGGCGGGTGCAAAAAATCATGGAGGCTGAGCCGCTGGCCCGAATAGATTACATTGAGCTTCGAGATGCTGAAACTTTGGCCCCAATAGCCACCATTGACCGACCTGCCGTGCTCGCCCTGGCTGCTTATGTGGGAAAGACCAGACTCATTGACAACCGCCTGCTGGCCGAGTAATTACTCGCCTTACCCGGCGTAATTCAGTTTTTTAACTTGACAACTCAATTCCCATTTGTCTTACTAACACATAGTTGGGTTTTATTTTACCAACCAGTATTTATGATAAGAAAGAGCCTCTGTACGCATTCCCCGGAGGCATACGCAATATTAATGTTAATGATGGGAAAAGGGCTCTTGATGGAGGCATACTTTTGTTGATAAGCCAACAAATAAGAAGTTCCGGTATTCCCTTGATACCTATTCAAGACCTTAACCTTATAAGAGCTGCAAAGCTAATGCGAAAAAGAGCTAAGAGTCGAGGAGGCGAATGTTCATGTCAATGACCAACTTTCTTTTTACTTCAGAATCTATAACAGAAGGGCATCCGGACAAAATTGCCGACCAGATATCGGATGCGATCCTTGACGCTGTAATCAAGGACGATCCTGCTGGTCGGGTAGCAGTAGAAACCTTGGTGGCCACCGGGGTGGCCGTTATTGCGGGCCAGATCACCACCACCACATGGGTAGACATGCCGCAAGTGGTTCGGGATACAATTCGGGAGATCGGTTACAACAACTCTTCCATGGGATTTGACGCAGAGACCTGTGCCGTTCTCACCTCAATCGATAAGCAATCCTCGGACATCGCAATAGGGGTGGATGAAACCCAGAATCATGAACAGGGAGCAGGCGATCAGGGACTCATGTTTGGATATGCCTGTAAAGAAACACCCGAGTTGATGCCCATGCCCATTATTTTTGCTCACAAACTTACAAAGCGATTGGCGCAGGTGCGGAAAGCCGGGACTTTGGATTTCCTTCGGCCTGACGGAAAATCACAGGTGACCGTGCAGTATGTGGATGACAAACCTGTACGAGTTGACGCTGTGGTTATCGCAGCGCAGCACAAACCCACGGTTAGCTTAGAGACCCTTAGGGAGGCGATTCAGGAAGAGGTCATTCACAAAGCCATCCCGCAGGAATATCTTGATAACAAAACGAAATATTACATCAACAGCACGGGACGGTTTGTCATTGGAGGGCCTGCGGCGGATACCGGTTTGACGGGCCGCAAGATCATCGTTGACACTTACGGTGGACAAGGAAGCCACGGCGGTGGGTGCTTTTCGGGAAAGGATCCCTCCAAGGTGGATCGCAGCGCCTCGTACATGGCCCGCTATATCGCCAAAAATCTGGTGGCTGCGGAGTTGTGTGAGAAAGTGGAGGTTCAGCTCGCTTACAGCATCGGCGTGGCTGAGCCCATATCGGTGATGATCAATGCATACGGCACGGGAAAGATCCCCTCCGACGATATCGCGAAAATTGTCAGGGACGTGTTCCCACTGAAACCACGGAAGATGGTTGAAGCTTTGAATCTGCTACGCCCCATTTTCAAAAAGACGGCTGTATATGGTCATTTTGGTCGTAATGACCCCGACTTTACCTGGGAAAAAACCGATAAAATCGATGTGTTGAGGCAAGCAGCACGACTATGAGGTGAAATTGTGGACTATCATATCAAAGATCCTGCCCTGAATGAAAAAGGCTTGTTACGAACGGAATGGGCAAATCAGAGCATGCCCGTGCTTAATAAGGTTAGAGAGCGTTTTGAGCGGGAAAAACCATTGGCTGGTGTAAAGCTGGGAGGATGCCTCCATGTAACCACTGAGACAGCAAGTCTGTTGCGTACCCTCAAGGCGGGGGGAGCGGAGGTCCGCCTGTGCGCATCCAATCCTTTGAGCACACAGGACGATGTGGCAGCCTGCCTGGTGAGGGATTACGAGATCCCCGTGTTCGCCATTAAAGGCGAAGACACCACAACATATTACAAGCATATACACAGCGTCCTTGAAGGACATCCCATCATTACCATGGACGATGGGGCTGACTTAGTGGCCACCCTTCATTCACAGCGAACCGACCTTCTCAAAGGCGTCATCGGGGGTACGGAAGAAACCACTACGGGGATAATCCGTCTGCGAAGTATGGCGCAAAAAGGTGCCTTGAAATACCCGATTATCGCTGTCAACGATGCAAACACCAAGCATCTGTTCGACAACCGTTATGGAACGGGGCAGAGCACCATAGACGGGATCATAAGGGCCACCAACAGGCTGCTGGCCGGCTCCACCTTTGTGGTCTGTGGCTACGGCATGTGTGGGCGTGGTGTTGCCATGCGCGCCCGAGGCATGGGAGCCAATGTGATAGTCACTGAGGTTATCCCCATCCGCGCTCTGGAGGCTGTCATGGAGGGCTTCAGGGTAATGCCTATCGCAGAGGCTGCACCCATAGGAGACTTTTTCTGTACACTGACCGGAGATATAAGGGTGATCAATATAGAGCACTTTCTTTCCATGAAGGATGGCGCAATTGTTTGCAATTCCGGGCATTTTAATGTGGAACTCGATATGGAAAATCTCCAGAAGGAAGCCACCTCCAGGCGAATAATACGTGAATTTGTGGAAGAATTTATCCTGCCCAACGAACGAAGGATTTACATACTGGGCGAGGGACGGCTGATTAACCTGGTCGCCGCAGAGGGACATCCTTCCAGTGTGATGGACATGAGTTTCGCCAACCAGGCCTTGGCCGTGGAATACATGGCAAAAAAAGGTGAGAACTTTAAAAATAAAGTATATCCCATTCCTCAGGAAATAGATGAGGAGATTGCTCGGCTTAAGCTCGCCTCTATGGGCATCTCTATTGATACGCTCACAGCAGAGCAGGAGAAATATATGCGTTCCTGGGAAATAGGGACATGATACCTCTAATGGCATGTTTGGAAGAGATACATGGAAGTCAGCGCAAAGATCCAGAAAATGTTGAACACACCTGGGCGGATTGCGATCTTGGCAACAAGTGATGAGGACGGGTCCCCCAATGCCGCTGTTTTCGGAAGCGCACATATGATGGATCGCCACAGCCTCATGGTCTGCACGGGAAAGAATCGAACATTCCAGAACATTCTGAAAAACCCGAGAGCTTGCCTGCTGGCGATTACCAAGGCTGAGGGTCATCCCATGGAGTGGGAGGGATGTCGTCTTTACCTTCAGGCCACCAGGACTGAAACTGAAGGGAAAATGCTGGAGGAATTCAAAAAGCAAGCGGCGGAAGTAATTGGAGTGGAAACAGCTGATCTACTCCAGGCTGTCATCATTTTCAAAATCACGGATATACGCCCCATAATTGATCTGGCACCAGGATTGTAACATCTAATTGGATTGAAGTGTAAATTGATTTATGATAATATTAATATCATTTACAATAACTTTGCAGAGGGGGATAGCCCTGACTCATTTGGGCATAATTAGAAACTAGATGACGAAGTCTGATCAGCATAATTCGAGATGGCATTGTGCTCAAAGCTGTCCAATCATTAGCAGGAGTTGGATGTGGCCATCATACTGATTATAGAAGATCCGCATATTGCCGAGGTTGGTCTCGTTCAACGGCTTAAGGATAATTATTATGACGTCATAACTGTTAATAATGCCGAAGCGGCATTGGCTGCGCTGGAGCAAGATTCGCCCAGCGCCATCATCACTGACATCCACTTGCCTGATCAAAACGGTATCGAGTTCCTGGAGAAACTTAGAAAAAATACTGAGACCCGACAAATTCAAATTTTCATTTTTACAGATGAAATTGATATCAAAACTGAAGTAGCACTTAAGGAATTAAGGATTTTCGATTTTTTCACGAAAAAAAATGATGTGAATTATTTGGTCAGGGGAGTTGAAAGATATTATCGAGAGCTGTTACAAAAACAGCAGCAAGAAATGGTTGGGGACGAATACGGGAGTGGCGACGAAACGGTTGATATTCGGGTTGCGTTTCAAGAATTTTTTAAAGGGCTCCAACAGCAACTGGCAAAAGAAGATTTCGAGACACACTATGAGCTTGGCGTTTCTTACTTAGATATGGGTATTATCAATTCAGCCATAAGGGAATTTCAGATGGCCGCCCGCTCTCCAACTCTTTTCCAGGCTTCATGTTATATGATTGCCCAATGTTTTTTGAAAAAAAACATGTCAAAAGAAGCCATTCAGTCCTTACAAAGAGGATTATCCAGAGATGCTAATAGCGAGGAAGCTGTGGGTCTCCATTATGAAATGGCAATCATCCTCAGAGAGTTGGGAAGAAGAAAAGAAGCTCTCTCTTATCTACAGCGGGTGAGGGAAAAAGATGAGAATTTCCGGGAAGCGTCTATATTAATGGAAGAACTTGAAAAGGAATTGAACCAGCCCCCCATCGGACAGGGCTAATATCTGCTTTGAGCGACTGAAATGGTGAATTTTAATTATTCAGCCCGAGAAATAACTATTAAAATTGTATATTACGGCCCAGGGCTCTCTGGAAAAACAACTAACCTAGAATATATCCATAAACAGATCCCGTCCAACAAAAGAGGCAAATTGCTTTCACTGGAAACCGAGCAGGATCGAACAATATTCTTTGACCTTCTTCCCGTGGATCTGGGAACCCTCAGCGGCTTTAATGCCAGAGTTCAACTATTCACCGTTCCCGGCCAAATCAAATATGAAGAAACGCGCAAACTGGTATTGAAGTCAACGGATGGTGTGGTATTCGTGGCTGACTCCCAGGCTTCGATGATGGATTTCAATATCGAAAGCTTCAAAAGCATGCAGCAGAATCTCAAGGCCAACAACCTGGATTTTGAGAGCATTCCTTTTGTGATTCAATACAACAAGCAGGACCTTGAAAACTTGTCTCCCATTGAAGAGCTTAACGTGCGATTGAATTCCAGAAAAGTACCTACCTTTAAGTCGGTGGCCACCACAGGCGAGGGGGTTATGGAAACTTACCACTCCATCATTGAAAAGGTCATGGAATCTTTGCAGCAGAAAATGGACAAAGAAATACAGCCGTTAAGTACACCTAGAACCAGGCCCAGTGAACCCATTGGACCCGATCAGATTCGCATCGTTTCTATGCGAAGAACTCCCGTGGATCTGGTGGAAGAAAGACCTGCCGCGATCATTACCGATATCGCACCCCCCCCCAAAGGTGACCTCGCCCCCGCCATTTCGCCGCATTCATTGGCTCAACAAATGGAAGCTATCGAGGAAATCCGTTTTCGCGTGAACAAACTGCTTTCTGACAATCACAAAATTGCTGCCGCATTGAAAAAAATACTCATCCAAATGAACGAGATATTCCAGAAAATGGATGGGAATTGATCCTGGCCTTTCAGACAATGAAAAGGAGAGCAATTAGGGCCGTGGCCTTTTTAATGCTTTGGACTAAACAGCATTAATCTTGCCGTGGATGTGTGCGCGGCTTATTACTTTACTAATCTAAGGCTGATCTTTCAATGGCCGGAGGAGATAAGCCCGTATTTTCTCGCCCTTGCGAACTTCTGTGGTCTCCTCGGGAATGATGGCAAGGCCATTGGCCAGCACCATAGAGCGAAGAATCCCTGATCCCTGCTCTCCTGTCAGGGAAGCATAAACCTCTCCATCCTTTAATGACAACACAACCCGAACAAAATTTCTGCGCCCCCTTTTTTGCCGGTAATCTTCATCCATGATGGCCTCTAGTGTCGGCCTGAAGAGCTTCTTATGCCCCATCATTTTCATCAATGCGGGCCGAACAAACAGCTCAAAAGTTACCATTGCAGAGACGGGATTACCTGGGAGGCCGAAGGTCAGCTTGCCTCTCAATGTTCCGAAGGCTGTGGGTTTGCCCGGCTTAATGGCGACCTTCCAAAAACGCAAATTAAAACCCAGATCCTCCAAGGCCGAATGAACCAGATCTTTTTCCCCCATGGACACTCCTGCGGAGGTGAGGATAATGTTGGCCCGGAAGCCTTCCTTCAGCTTAGTGCAGATATCTTCGGCCGTATCACGAGCAATTCCTAGCCTAAGAGGCACCGCTCCGCACTCCAGAACGCAGGCAGCGAGGGAATAGCAATTAGCAGATATAATCTGGCTTTTTGTGGGTATTTCATCCACATCCACAAGTTCATCGCCATTGCTCAGGATGGCCACCAATGGCTTCTGATGCACGGTTACAAACGAGCGACCCAGCGCTGCCATCATGCCTACTTCTGCCGGACCCACCATGGCCCCCTTGGCCAAGACGCGCTCCCCTTGGCGTACATCCTCTCCGGCGCGACGGATATTTTGGCCGGGCTTTGCGGACTGAAGGATGAGCACCTCGTCGTCCCGTTCCGATCGAGTCTCCTCCACCATAACCACCGCATCCGCCCCCTCAGGCATGGGGGCGCCGGTCATAATTTTGATGGCTTCGTTGGGCTTTACAGCCCGCTGCGGAAACCTGCCGGCTGAAACAAACTCCACTATCCGCAGGGCAACCCCGCCGCTTCGCGATGCATTGGCAACGTCTTCACACCGCACTGCGTATCCATCCATAGCCGAGTTGTCCCAGGGAGGTAGAGTGCGGGGCGCATAGATGTCCTCGGCAAGCACACGACCCAGCGCAGTTATGATATCCACCTTCTCCGTCCCCAGGGATTGTACCTCATTCAAGATAGCTTGCTGCGCTTGCTCCAATGGAATCATCGCTAACTCCTTATTATATTATCGTTTGAACTCGGTTGCAGCAAAAAGCCTTAAGGTTGGTTTAGCACCACATAACCGTGAGGTCAAGCTTGATAGTATTCATATAGGGCACGATCACGGGAACACAGCCCTTCCCTTTCAGCACTCCCTGTCGCAGCATGTCAAAACAGCAATGATCATTTGCTAGCGGCACTGGAGTGGGAGGCCAGCAATTTCCGGGACAAGGAACCTCCCTGCAGCAAGCTGCAGGGTATCTGAAAGGTACTTGCCTTTCTCTTATCCATCCCCGCAGCAAGC
>CAZTAS010000252.1:0-8635 GCA_964611635.1 uncultured Thermodesulfobacteriota bacterium | reverse complement strand
GTGGAGGAAGGACCGGAATACGAGAACCTGTTTTCCATGGGCTCCATGTGCGGCGTTGATTCCGTTGAGGCTGTATCCCACGCTGAATGGCTGTGCGACGAGTACGGCATGGACGCCATCGAGGCCGGGGTGTGCGTGGCCCTTGCTATGGAGGCATATGAAAAAGGCATCCTGGGACCTGGGGATACAGGCGGCCTGGAGCTACATTTCGGCAACGAGGATGCCATGGTTCAGGTGATCAACATGATCGCTCGCAGAGAGGGGCTTGGCGATGTCCTGGCAGAGGGTGTCCATAGAGCCGCTCAGAAGATAGGCCGGGGAGTCGAGGCCTTCGCCATGCACAACAAAGGTTTGGGAGTGGCTGGCCATTCGGCCCGGGGCATGCCCGGCCTGGCCCTTGGCTACGCCACCGGCCCGCGTGGAGGCAGCCATCACGACGGGCGGCCCACTGGCGAGCGGCTTGGCCTGATGGAACGTAACACCATTGAAGGAAAGGCAGCTTACACAGCAAAAATCAACAACTTTATGGTCTTTACCGATGCCCTGGGTCTCTGCCATATCCTGGAAGGGGTCTGGGGACCTCTGGAGATCTCCCCTCTCATTGTGGAATGCCTCAACGCGGCCGCGGGAATGGAGATGACCCTGGAGGAGGCCCATCGAGCCGCCGACCGCATCTGGAACCAGATACGGGCCATGATGGTGCTCGACGGGCACAGCCGTCAGACCGACCGACTGCCACGGCGCTTCATGGAGGAGCCCATCCCTGAAGGGCCCTCGGCGGGAATGCACATCACCGAGGAACAGCTCAACCGCATGCTGGACGAGTATTACGAGTACCGTGGTTGGAACAACAACGGGATTCCCACCCGAGAGCGGCTGGAGCTGCTTGGCCTGTCCGACGTAGCCGCCGACCTCTACCGATAAAAACGATAGAAGAGGATCATCGAAAACGTACTATTGGATAGTGCCTCTCCATTTCATTATTGATGTTTTTTTAGCGCACATCACGAATTAGATGATTTGGCACTTTTCATGACTGGCAACAGACCGGAGAAAAAAGGTGATCGAGATTTGCTTTCACGGCAGGGGAGGACAGGGAGCCGTCGGGGCGTCCAAGATCCTGGCCTTCGCCCTTTTTGAAGAGGGCAGGCAGGTACAGGCTTTTCCTGCCTTCGGGGCTGAGCGCCGTGGGGCTCCTGTCAAGGCCTTTCTGAGGGTATCTGACCGGGAAATCCGCCTCCGCTCCATGATATATAGACCTGATATTGCCATAATTCTGGATGCAACGCTCCTTCGAGATGTGGGAGCCGGCCAGGAGGGAAAGGAGGGTGGTTGGGTGGTGGTTAACACCCCTGATTCCCCTGAAACCTTATGCTGGCTGGGCCAATACCGGCTGGCCACGGTGGACGCTGACTCAATCGCAGAGCGTCTGGAACTGGGTTCTAAGGTCATGCCGCATATCAACACAACCATGCTGGGAGCTTTGGCGCGTGCCACTGGATTGATTGCCATGGAAACGCTGGCCCGATGCATAAGCAAAAATATCCCGTCACGGGCCGACGATAACATTAAGGGGGCTTTGGAAGCTTTCGAGACACTTCGAACATACTCTTCTGTCAATGAATGTTGAGAAAAAAAAAGAATCGTTAAATATTTCCATGTCCCTGGTAGGCACGGAGCATGTGTTGACCGGGAAATGGGGCAGGCTGCGTCCATTTTTAGCAGATCGAGTGGCCCCTTGCATCGATGCTTGCCCTAACCGGGTGCCCGTGGCACAATTCATGAGAAGCTTGCAGCGAGATGACCTCGAAAGCGCATGGGAGCAGATCCTGGAAGAGAACTGCATGCCCCGGGTAATCGGCAGGGTCTGCTTTCATCCCTGCGAGGATTCCTGCAATCGTGGCCCATTTGATGAGCCTATCGCCATCAAGGCTCTGGAGCGATTCGTTGGTGACGAGGCGTTCGCCCGCGGATTGCGGCCTCAGCGATTAAGAGAGGCCCGCAAGGAGAGGATGGCCGTGGTGGGTTCCGGCCCTGCCGGGCTCAGTTGCTCTTATCACCTGGCCCGGTTGGGGTATGAGGTGACAATCTTCGAGGCCGCCTCGCGGCTGGGTGGCACGCTCTGGAGCGGCATCCCAGAATTTCGATTGCCGCGAAAAGTCCTTCAGGAAGAGATCGATGTGATCCTGCAAATGGGCATTCAGGCGCTCACCGGCGTGGAGGTGGGACGCAGCCGGGCATTTTCAGAGTTGCGGGACGAATTCGATGCCGTATTTTATGCCCCGGGCGCGCATAAAGGGATACCGCTCGATATACCCGGCGTGGAATCGGAAGGCATGTTTGAAGGATTAGATTTCCTTCACGCGGTAAATCAGGGGCATGCCCAAGAACCAGGAAGCAGGCCCCTTATCATTGGCGGAGGCAACACTGCGCTGGATGTGGCTCGCTCGGTCCTGCGCATGGGTAGCCAACCTATGTTAATCTACCGCCGCTCTCGCCAGGAAATGCCGGCATTTGCCGATGAGATCGCCAAGGCGGAAGAGGAAGGGATCGAAATTATGTATTTGACCTCTCCCCTGGCCATCCTGGAACAGGAAGGCCGGACCATCGGGCTGGAGTGTCAACGAAATCGGCTATCCGATCCCGGCCTGGATGGACGGAGTCAGTTTGTTCCGATAAAGGGCTCCGGGTTTGTCCTGGAAGCCACCAGTGTTATCGCCGCACTTGGGCAGCGCCCCGATCTAGTGGGTCTGCCGGAGGGGACGAAGGTTCGCGATGCCGTGCTGGAGGTGGACGCAAGCAGGCGCACCAATGCCCCGGGCCTTCATGCAGGGGGAGACGCCGTTGATCAACCCCGGACCGTGGTCCATGCCATAGCATCAGGGAAGCGAGCCGCCATGGCCATTGATCTGGCGTGCCGCCAGAAGAAAGAGGGATTGCCGCCAGCGATAAGAAACTGGATGGAAAAGCCTCCCCTTTCGATGGCCCAATACCTCCGGGGGCAGGCTGAAGAGCAAGGGGAGATGGTACGGCCGGATCAGATCCGTCACGAGTATTTTGAAAAAGCCCCGCGGGTCCGCCCTCCCCTTTTACATCCGGAGGAGCGCTCGAGGAGTTTTCGGGAGGTAGCCGGGCCTCTGCCGACGGAGGAGGCATCAACGGAGGCTGCTCGATGCTTCGTATGCGGGATCTGCAACACATGCGGCAACTGCTATCTCTATTGTCCCGACATGACAGTAGAGCTTGATCCTACGGGAACGCACATCGTCATAGACTACGATCACTGCAAGGGATGCCTCATCTGCCTTGAGGAATGCCCGAGGGTTGCCGTGGGATATGAGATCAAGCCATGAAAAAGCTGATGACGGGAAACCAGGCTTTCGCATATGGGGTGATGCTTTCGCGGGTGGAGGTAGTAGCGGCATACCCCATCACGCCTCAGACCTCGGTGGTGGAGGAACTGGCGGAACTGCAAGCCCGGGAAAAGCTGACCGCCAATTTTGTCCGCGTGGAGTCAGAGAACTCCTCAATGGCTTGTGTGGCAGCAGCATCAATGACAGGGGTGAGAACATTCACGGCCACCTCCTCTCAGGGTTTGGCCATGATGCACGAAATGCTGCATTGGACATCAGGAACGCGGCTTCCGGTGGTAATGGTCAACGTGAACAGGGCTATCGGCGCTCCCTGGAATGTCTGGAACGAGCAGACAGACAGCCTGGCGCAGCGGGACACAGGCTGGCTGCAGATTTACTGCGCCTCGGCTCAGGAGTGCCTGGATTCCATCATTCAGGCTTACAGGCTGGCCGAAACCATCCTTCTGCCCATAATGTTGGTAAGCGATGGCTTTTACCTATCGCACACCTCTGAACCGGTCGACATTCCACCTCAAGAAAACGTGGACAACTTTCTCCCACCTTACGAGGCCAAACATAAGCTGGACCCGCAGAATCCTCATGTATTCAATTGTATTTGCCTGCCCGAAGACTATACCCGATTGCGTCAGAGCAGCCAGCAAGCCATAAAGGGGGCCATCAATGTGCTCAAGGACCTGAACGGGAAATTCCTGCAGGCCTTTGGCAGGGAGTATGGAGTGCTGGAGAACTACCGCACCGATGATGCCGAGGTGGTGATGTTATCAATGGGTACCATCTGCACCACGGCCATGGATGTGGTTGACGAGTTGCGCGATAAAGGCTTTCCTGTCGGATTGATACGCCTCCGGTTGTTCAAACCGTTCCCCATAGATGACCTGTTAGCCGCTCTGCGGGGCGTGAGACGGATTGCCGTGGTGGACCGGAGCTTCTCCTTGGGCGTGGGGGGAATCCTGGCTCAGGAACTCAAGGCAGCTCTTTTCGGGATACCGGACCCGCCACAGGTCCATGAGTATATTACAGGGCTTGGAGGGATGGACGTGACGCCTGAGATGCTTGCCAAAATGTTGAAGCAAACCCTGGATGCCCGGGAAAAACCATCCGGTGTTGTTTGGGCAGGAGCGGAAAAATGAAAGAAACTGCCCAATGGAGCTGGGAAGAGCCAAGGCTATTGGACAGGGGCCACGCTTTTTGCGCGGGTTGCGGAGGAATCCTCGCGATGCGCCATGTCCTGATGGCACTGGGAGAAGATACCATTGCCGTGATAACTGCCGGATGCGTGGGGACAAACTCCGGCGTCTTCCCTTCCAGCCCCATCCGTGTGGCTTGTTACAACACACCGTTCCCCTCGCTAGCGGCCGCCGCATCGGGTGTCCGGGCCGCGTTGAGCGCCCGGGGTAACCACCACACCCAGGTATTGGCCGTGGGAGGTGATGGAGGGACGTTCGACATCGGCCTCCAGGGCCTGTCCGCAGCGGCTGAGCGCAACGAGGACTTTGTTTATCTTTGCTATGACAACGAAGCTTACATGAACACCGGAATACAGCGAAGCTCCGCCACCCCAAAGGGCGCCTGGACGACCACCACGCCTCAGGGCAACCTGAAGGATCAGCCTAAGAAAAACCTCACCAGGATTATCACTGCCCATGATATACCTTACGCGGCTACTGCTTCCGTGGGTTATCCTGAAGATCTGATCGCCAAGGCTCGGCGTGCGGCCGGGATTAGAGGGCTGCGCTTTCTTCACGTCATCTCGCCCTGCCCTCCAGGATGGGGATTTTCTCCCCAGCACACCATCCGGCTGGGTCGCTTGGTCGTACAGACAAGAATCTTTCCCTTGTTCGAAGTGTTTGATGGTGAAAGAACCATGCTGAGCATGGATCCCGAGCCTTTGCCCGTGGTAGAATACCTGAGGATGCAAAGCCGGTTCCAGTACATGTCTGAAGAAGACATCCAGCAGGCCCAGTCTACCGTTGACCGGGCGTGGCAGCGCCTGGCGGTGGAAGTTGACGGGTCAGCATCTCTGGCATAGGCCAGAGTGCAAAAAAAGAGCCGTTTCTGTATGCTCAAATACGGACAATAAATTTTATCAGACCCCTGAACATATGCTGTAAGCCATAATAATAATCCACCGGAGTATAGGGTCTTAATCTACCCGATTGGTAATAGCCTAAAATATCATGAAGATAAAAGATATTTGGTTTTTCATCATGAAACCTTAATTCTGTCTCAATTTCCTTCATGGCATGACATATAACCCTTGACAATGAAACGCGTATACATATAAAAATTTTTCCTAACGGATGATAATGCTTCTAGTCCGTGAAACTCATATCAGCGGGAGGGACAGCCTTTCATGGAAGAGCCATTGCATCAACTGGAACCCGAGGCCCTGAGATCCCTTGGCGAAGTGCAGGACTTAAAGGGCCTTGAAGCCTGGTATCGGCGTTACCTGGGCAAAAAAGGCGCGATTACAGATATGCTTCGGGGATTGGGCAGTCTGCCGGCCGAGGAGAGACCACGAGCAGGACAAAAAATTCACGGTATCAAGGAGCGGTTGGAAAGCGCTTACAGGGGCCGGAAGAAGGAAATAGAAGACATCGGCCAACTTTCGGAGTCCGTGGACATAACGCTACCCGGCCGTGCGATAGGCCCGGGCTGCCTGCATCTGAGCACCAAAGTGCTTCGGGAGATCTACGCCGTCTTCGCGCAGATGGGTTTCCAGGTCTACGAGGCACCGGACGTGGAAACCGATGAGTACAACTTCGAGCTGCTCAACATGCCCCCATACCACCCGGCACGCGACATGTGGGACACCTTCTGGGTTAGCGACGAGGTGCTACTGCGCACCCACACCTCGCCGGGCCAGATCCGCGCCATGAAGGAGTTTCATCCGGAGCCGATCCGCGTGATCCTGCCCGGGAAGTGCTATCGTTATGAACAGATTACATCCCGCTCCGAGCATCAGTTTTTCCAGGTCGAAGGGCTCGCCATTGGGCACAACATCACCCTCACGGACTTAAAAGGAACCATGATCTTCGCTGCCCGGCAGTTGTTTGGAGCAGAACGAAAGGTGCGATTCCGGGGCAGTTACTTCCCTTTCACCGAGCCCAGCATCGAGGTGGACATGGACTGCATCTTATGCGGCGGCCAGGGGTGCCGGGTCTGCAAGCAGTCGGGTTGGCTGGAGATTGCCGGCTCGGGCATGGTTCACCCGGTGGTTCTGGAAAACGGCGGCTATGACCCATCCCGGTGGACGGGCTTCGCCTTTGGACTGGGGGTGGAGCGTCCGGCCATGCTCAAGCACAACATCGACGATATTCGATATTTTTATCGAAACGACCTGCGCTTTTTAAGACAGTTTCGGTAGGGGAATCCTGTTTGATGGAATGATATGAGATATGATGCTAAAATAATTAGATGCGGAGACTTATGTGAAATTTAGTGAACTTGTAAGATTATTAGAGGTGAGTGGATTTACGATCATAAAAGAAAAAGGTTCATTGAGATACTATGGAAAACCTGGATGGGACAAGTTGATTCGAGTAGATTATCATGGTTCAAAGGAAGTTCCCACTGGTACATGTCATGCCATACTGAAGGCAGCGGGTATAAAGAAATAAAAAACATGAGAGAGGATAAAAATGATCGAATTACAATACTCCTTAATAATTGAAGCGACTGAAGAGTCTGACTACTTTGGATTTTATTCTCAAGAGTTGGAAGGTTTTACAGGGATAGGACATTCTGTGGAGGATTGCCTGTATAAAGCAAAGTGGGGGATGATAGAGCATATTAATCTCTTAAAAGAAAAAGGATTGCCTGTTCCCCCTATGAATCCTAATCCAAAAATTGTCATTCAAAATGAGCAAAAAGTAGCGGCCTTTTAAAAAATGGTTCATACATCCGCGAATGTACATGACGACTTGTCGTCCTAGTCGCGAAGCGACAAGATCAATAGCGCAGCTAATCGGAAATTTTAATTCGCAAGGTTATCTACGGGACTTTCCTCTTGCTGCTGCGCAGCCCGGACAAATGAATTGTCCGGGCCACCCGCGAGTGGCCTGAAAAAAACGAAAGGATCGGCAAATGAAAATTACTTTTACAGCCGTATATCGTAAATGTCTGGAAGGCTACATTGCATTTGTCGAAGAACTACCAGGAGCAAACACACAGGGAGAAACCCTTGAAGAAGCTCGAGATAACATTAAAGAGGCGGCGAGACTTGTGCTTGAGGCAAACCGTCAGCTTTCTGAGAAAGCACTAAAAGGTGAAGATGTCATAAAAGAGCCCCTTATGCTAGAGGGGCTATGAAACATCAAGACCTTATTCGTCATCTGAAAAGATATGGATGTGAACTTCTGCGAGAGGGTCGAAAGCATTCCGTCTATGTAAACCGGTCAAAACAGAAAGGTTTCTGTCGTTCCTCGACATCGCGAGACAAACGATTTCCTGGCGCGGAAAATTTGTAGAGACCTTGAAATACCTGATATATAAATGATGAAAATCCGTTTGGTCAGGATAACAAGTAGCCTAAAATGCAAAGAGACAAGATGATCGGCACGGTCTATCGGCAATTTTACTTGTCAGGGTTAGCGATGGTAATGACCTCTTGCTGCTGCGCAGCCCGGACAAATAAATTGTCTGTGCCACCCGCCCGCAATTCTTTTTAAGGGATATAATAATGACTTATATTGGATCAAAAAGAAGCAGTGGTAAACAAATCGTTCTTGGGCTTTTTATACTTGTCGTTTTTATAATTCTTGCAATCTTTCTAGTATTGAATATCTGGAAAGCTTTTATTGCTCTTCCCCCAGAGATTGCCACCGCCGTTATTGCAGGTTCTGCCAGCATTCTACTGTCTGTTCTGTCACTTATTTTTTCAAAACAGTGGGAAAGACGAAGGGAAATCGAACAAGAGCAACGGAAACAGAAGCTACCAATTTATGAAGAATTTATGGCTTTCTGGTTCAGGGTGCTAATGTCAAACAAGCCTGGCATGACTTCTATTTCCGAAAAAGAAATAGTTCATTTTATTAGTAGCTTTACACAAAAGTTAATTGTATGGGGGTCTGACAAAGTCTTAAAGGAATATTCTTCTTTCCAGCGTGAATTTAGGTCCTTTGCAGACCAACCTTCATCGAATTTGCTCAAACCAATGCTTGTTTTTGAAAAGTTAATCTATACCATCCGATCTGATATTGGTTATAAAATTAAACCACTACCTGCTGAAGCAGGTAGATTTGTTATACGACTGAAAGTCG
>CAZTAS010000251.1:0-8734 GCA_964611635.1 uncultured Thermodesulfobacteriota bacterium | reverse complement strand
CCCCCACCTCTTTGACCTTACGGCGAAGACGCTTTGATATACTCTTGCGCTTTACAGTGAAGTAGGCGGACAGCGGGACGCTCTTTAACAATTCAATAATTTAGGGTGACCTCAAAAGTTACTGAGTTTTTAAAGGGCGTCCCGGTTACGGTTACGCTTAATCATCGGAAATTTGACCGGACAGCGGTGATTCTGAAACGCTTCTGAAGACATTCATTATAATCGGCAATATTAATTGTAAAAGGTCACTATCGTTCAAGAAATCCCATAAAAACCTGCTATACTTATACTGGTCATGTCATTAAAAGACCTGAAATCAACTCGTTTGGGAGTTGAAATCGAAGCTACCTTTATTGAGGAAAGAAAATGAAAAAATCACAAGGGGAAACAAAAGGACGTACCGCGGCATGGAATGTTCGGCATATCAATGGATTGGAATGTTTCCGTGCCGACAACATGATTCATCACTTTCGCCGTCACAGCCATGAAGGGTATACCATCGGTGTAATTGAAGATGGATTCGGAGACAACCACTATCGCGGTTCCGTTTTCCATCTTGCGCCGGGCAAGATAGTTGTGATGAATCCCGATGAGGTTCACACCGGAACTGTTGTGAGCGAACATCCCTGGAGCTATCGAATGTTTTATATTAGTGAAGAAACTTTTAAAGCAATATTGCCTGAAAAGGCCCATCTGCCCTTTTTCTGCGGTTTATGCTTTGAGGATAAATACTGGTTCGAAAAACTTCGGTCGCTGCATTGCCTTCTTGAAACGAAGACCGATACTTTTGAGCAACAAGCACAATTTGCTGAGATTTTGTCAGCTTTTGCCAGGGTTTATGGGAGAGTTTCAACCCCTCCTGTCTCTGGAAATGAACCCAAGGCGATCAGCGATATAAAGGCGTTCTTAAACGCCTGTTTTCAACAAAACGTACGCATCGATGACTTAGTAAAAATCACTCAATTAAGCCGCGCTTATTTAATTCGGTCTTTCCGGCAGTCTGTTGGAATGCCCCCTTACGCCTACCTTATACAAACCCGCATTAAACATGCTAAAAAGTTGCTGGCTGAGAAAATGCCGGTTGCTCACGTGGCTTATGAAACCGGATTTGCTGATCAGAGCCATTTGACGCGCCACTTCAAAAGCATCACAGGAACCACCCCCAAACAGTATGCAATAGGGCACTATCTTTCAAGAAATAGGCCGACTTTTTGTTAAAACCGCATTCGGTTCCAAATATATTTTAGAAGCAACCGTTCAAATATCAATCGGCATACCCTGACAGGGAGGCTAAAACAAGTCCGAATTGCTTTTCTTCGACAACAAAAAACAAGGGGGGAGCTATGAAACACGTCGATTCAAAGGAAATCAAGGACATTGCAATAGAATTGGGAGCCGACATGGTAGGAGTTGCTTCCGGGGATTGTGTGAAGATCACACATAGACGGCGTGGTCCTCGGAATGTTCTTTCTGAAGCACGCTCCGTTATTGTCTTTGCAAAACGGATGCTTAGGGGCTCTATCGAAAGTCTCAGGAATGAAGTCACCACATGTCAGAATTTAACTCTTTATCAAAAGTTGGATCGAATTAGCTATGAATTGGGTTCTATTTTAGAAGAAAGGGGCTTGGGGGAGTTGTCACTGACGCCTCTATTAAACCTGACAAATCATTAAGCCAAGACTTTTGCAATGACTGTGAGGCGTGCATTGCTGCCTGTCCTGCTGATGCCCTTTCCGAACCTGAAAAAACCCATACGGGGCGGTGTGTCCGACAGGTCTTGCCCTACGGGCTGAACGGACTAATAAAGCATCTTACCGAGAAGCTTGATGGATCAAAGGAGGAGATGAAGGAATTTTTACTGAACCCCGATTTCTGGAATATTTATCAATCACTCCAGTTTGGGCTTCAGTACGACTGCCATGTCTGTATTAATGCCTGCCCCGTAGGATTGAAATGAATTCTATAACAACCGATTTTGGAGGCACTTTCACTTTTGGTCGGGCATCATTTTTAAGGCCTTGGCTTCAGTTTCACGCTCTTTGTCATCGAGATCTTGTTCGAGCCATGGTTGGGTAACCCGCCAGGTTAATTGGCAGTAGATGGGGGGTCAGGGTAAGCTCCGGCATCATATTATATGAAATGGGATTCTCAGAGCAGAGTCATTCGACATGTCATTTTAAAAGCATAACAGGAATCACGCCAAAACAATGTGCATTAGGGCACTTTGCCTGACCTTCGGATAAACCATATTTTAGTTTCACAGAAAGGAGCGTTTTATGAGTGACATCATTCGAATCTGGTACGGAACAGCGCACAGAAAACATGCAGATGATTACATACGCCACGTGAAAAACGATATCTTTCCTCTTTTTTCAAGAATGAAGGGAAATCTTGGTGCCAAAATCCTAGGCAGAAATGTGGAAGAGGGAGTCGAATTTATCGTTATGACAATATGGGATTCGATGGAGTCGATTAAGGAATTCGCCAAAGATGACGTAGAAAAAGCCGTGGTCGCCAAAGCTGCTCAACCATTTTTCATAAGGTATGACGATTATGTATCACACTTTTCAGTAGAGGGTGAGCTTTCCTAAGTCATAAATAATCCACCGATTTTACCGGTGAGAATTGAAAAGGTTATACCGTTTCAGTTTTCAGGGGACATGTAAATAAGTAACTCTTCACCTGCTCTGGCGACAGCGACCGATAATGCTTAATCTTGCTTTCCCGGTTGGGCTCGACCCGGAGTCACTACACGACGAACTCAAACTCTGGATTCGGACTTCCCTGGCAGGGGCAAATAAGCTGGCCAGAGGCAGGTAAACTTCAGACGTAGCCTCGCGCCAACGCCTCCGCCACGGAACGGGCCGGATCTCCGGCATGCCCATCACGAATCCTGAATACGTGGGTGTACACAATCGTATGCACTCGGGTGCCAAAAGGCTCAGCCCCTTCTTCGCTCTGCTTCTTACGGCCAATGATGCGAGACATTGGGCCGCTTCCACCTCATAACAATTTTGTTGACAGTATGTAGCCTACTGGATACAATATGAACATGATCGAAATCCGGAAAACTGATACTTTTGCCAAATGGATCGATGGGTTGCATGACATCCGAGCACGTGCGCGTATCCTTGTCCGAATTGAAAGACTGGCGACCGGAAATCCGGGTGACATCAAGCCAGTTGGTGAAGGCGTATCGGAAATGCGGATTGATTATGGACCCGGATATCGGGTGTATTTCAAAAAGACAGGACAAAAAGTGATCATTTTGTTGGCAGGCGGTGACAAAAACACCCAATCCAAGGACATAAAAACCGCCAAACGCCTATCACGTAATTTATAGGAGTAAATCATGGCTAAAACCAAAACTTCCCGATACGATGTCGCCGAACACCTTCGTACTCCAGAGGAAATGGCTGCTTACCTTGAAGCGTGCCTTGAGGAAGCGAATGGTGACGCGGCATTTATTGCCAAAGCCCTTGGTGATATTGCTCGGGCCAAGGGTATGTCAAGAGTGGCGCGAGACGCTGGTCTATCCCGCGAGAGCCTATATAAAGCACTCTCTGGAGAACGAACTCCAGGATTTGACACAATACTCAAAGTCATAGGAGCTCTCGGGTTAAAATTGCATGCAGAGGCGGTACAAGCAAATCCCTAAATAGCCTGCAGCTTCTCACTGGTAGTGACGGCGATGGCCATGCGGCCCATGACGCAGGCGTTAGCGCATCGTAAACAAGAGAAAATCAGATGGCACAGTCAAAATTTCCGGAGACCGATCAGGGAATTGAAGAACCCCACAGTTCCGCCCGAGAAGCAGGGTGGGGAATGGGCACCTGAATTGCTTTTCGGCGCACGGGAAATTCTCCTGCCATCCGCTCACTGAAATCCCAAACTTCTACGAAGGTCATAACTTTTATCACAGGACTCAGTTTGACATGAAGAGCCAGGGCACTTTTATGCTATGACACAGTTGCCGAATCGGGTAGCCGGGGCTTTTTCTCCCCCAGCCCGCACACCACCCCGCGTGCGGGTCCCCTTCGGCAAGCTCAGGGTAAGCGCAAGGGACGGTTCACAGAGCCTATCCCGCCAACGGGCTGGACTAATGAATCCGCCACAAAGTATGGCGGACTAGTGTTCACCCTGTTGAATTTCCCGGAGGGAACCCTATTCAACAGGGTGAACCCACAGCTCCTTGACAGATAGAAGCCCTCTTGAGGGTCGAAGCTTTAGCGAAGCCCCTTGATCCTTGAGTCACGCCTTTAGCGTGGTCATACCGGCCTGGGTTGCAAGACTCCGGGCAAGATGCCGGGGACCCTTTCGGCTTATGGTTACAGATATGGCATTATGCAGGCAGGTGCCAAGCTTACAAAGCTCTCGTAGCTTTGTCCGAGTATACCACCATCTCGCTATGGAGTGACTACAGTACCGTGGCATTCTTGGTCGCCTCTGGCGACTAACCTACCTGCCACAGGCAGGCAAGTCTTCTGAATCCAGGGCTTCGTTATGTTGTGCCCGTTCGACAGGCTCAAGGCACCCTGAGCGGAGTCGAAGGGTGCTAACTTACCCGGAGACTGGCTCTTGCGCCTTCGCTCTGAGAGCTATGGCGGGACAAGTGTACGCCTGACTTCTCGAAGACCCGGCGTAGCTTTAGCGAAGAGGGGCTTCAGACGGTCCCTCGTAGTTCCGCCCCACGCTCAGAGTAGAGGAGAAGGGTCATGTCTGCTCTTGACTCATGGTTTATATGAAACGAATTGGGTTGCGGGAGGTTGTTGGCTTTTGGGGTGCCTTGATTAAAGTGAGTCAAGAGAAGACCCCTTCTAGACCCCTCCTCCCACTACGATCTCCCTGAGAATGCGAGCACCCCATTCTCATTGCCGATCAGCCAACGCCTCCTCATGATGGAGGTATTCTTCTTGCCCCGCAAGCCCTTTTCAACTATATTTTTTTAACACAAAGCGGGTTTTTGTCACCGACCATCTATGAATGGAACCCTATTTCTGGAAAACAGCTTGGTAAGGAGACATTGTGGGACATGAACGAATGCTAAGAACGGGAAAGAAGAAGCCCTGGTGGGGCAAAATCGATCGCGTCATCAGAGAGCCGTCCTCTTTTATTGCGGCATTTTTATTTGCTGCACTCTGCCTTGGGTGCAGCGACACCGATTCTGCGGCACCCGAGGAATCGATTCAGGTTTTCGTCCTTGACAGCAATTCGTCGGGATGTATTGAAAAACTTGACAATCTGCTCAATCTCAGCGTCGTAAGCACGGATGACAACACCCTGAAGGCGGAATATAAGGCTGGTTTTATCTACGGCGATTTATTGAAAGATCAGATCATTTTTGCAAGGGACAACGCATGGGACAGCGCATACATTGCCGACCCATCCCACTCCTTTCCAAAACAGATTCCGCCCTCAGAAGAAGAGTTGGATGAAACAGAAGCCCTGTTAAAACAAAACTTCTCCTACACAATCGATTACACGCAGAATCTATTGGATAGAACCATTCAAGGCTATATGCAGAGACTTATCTTTCGAATGCTGGGCGTATATCACGGCGTCATCCTGGACAACCCGGATGCCCTTGATTTCAGCGGAGACTGGCTTCCTTCCCTCGACTACTTTTTGGATTCGGAGCTTATTCTAAATTATGAAACCAAAGCCTTTTCTTTCATGGATCTTTATTTTATAAACGCCCAGATAGATCTGTTCGGCTATTTACTGCCGCCCCAGGAGCAGTATCACTATTCCAGATGTACAGCTTTCGTAAAGAAAGTGGGCGGTGACATCTTTATGGCACATAATTCCTGGGCCTCTTTCCTGGGATTGAGCATGGCTGGCAGTTTTTATGTCAATGGTAGTTTCTGCGCATTGAATCTGGCAGCACCCGGCTTTATCAGATCCGGGCAGGATTTTGGCTTCAACAATAATGGAATCATGTTCTTGGAAACAACGATCGATAATACAGTCAATCATCCAAAGGTGAACGCATTGTGGGAAATGTGGCGGAGTGCTCTGGCAGGAATATTTTCAGGTTCCATGGACGAATTCTATCATTATTTGACACTGCAACAGTCAGGAACCTATATGAACAGCTACATGATAGCGGATACCAATACCGGGGAAATCGGGCTGGTGGAGATGTCATGGGACACCTCGATATACTTCAAACTGGACCAAAAAGGCGGCTATCACGTTATTACAACCCCAGATGTGGGGGTCTCCAAAGAATATGACCCACTGATGCTGCAACCGGATTATATTCTGGGCTTCAATTACGGCGTTTCACTGGCAATCAGGGACCAACTCAAGTCCATTAACAACCGGCCGGCCCGTGAATGGCAACTACTGGCTCAGATATACAATGTTACAGATATTGAAATCGCCAAGGATCTGATTACATTCACGGATCCTTACAATCCTCTTTCCATCTATGGCAGATGGGACCTGGGCTACGGATGGACAACAACGCCTAAGACCGTTCCTGAAGGTTCTGTTGATGCCAAAGCCGTAGCCGCTTCGATGCTTTCCAATCTATCGGATTTGAAAGGGGTGCTGAATATAGATTCCGAGAATACTTCGTTCTGGATGAAATATGGCACTCCGATGGTCAATGGAAAACCCTTTATCTGGAGTGAATCCCAATGGCATACACAGAAATTAAGGGATATTCCCGACGTTATGGACGGCGATTATCATCTATTGAAAATCCACATTGACTGAGACTAGCATGATATTGTTGTAGGTTATAGATATTACATATCATTTTGGAATAAAAGGACTGGATCGAATGGCAGATATCTGCAATTTCTCGGTGGTGCTGAATGTTTGGGATATCCAGATGGTAGTTCCTGCAGCACTCGAGCTCTTCCAACCTTGTCGCGGCTCCCAAATCGCTTATCCTATCAAAAAAAAATATGATCAACCTGTGTTGTCAACCAAATGGGTTGCCCTCAATAAGACGGTCATTTTCAGAATCCGGCCCTTTCCAGTTGCAGGCACACCCGTTTTGCGGTAATTTCGGTATAAGACCGGCCTATGGTTGAGTGTCACCTTTTTCGAGGATAGACTTTCCAGTGTTCTTGTGGAAGAGGGGGACGTCGTTTCTGATTAAACTTGGCGGCCTTGATCAAAATGGATAAGCGTGTTTATATGCCAAGACAACCGAGACTCGATGTCCCTGACACTTTGCACCATGTGATGGGGCGAGGTAGTGAAAAAACGGTGATATTCAGGAGCAGGCATGACCGGGAGGATTTCATCTCCCAGGTGGCTCGTTTTTTTGGCGTTACCACTTCGGCCATAGTGCGTGCCGCCGCTTACGATTAATTGCCAAATATTGTATGCCGTTCGTCAATTAAGAAACAACATCCCCCTTTCCGGAGATTAGAGAGGGCACCAAACAACAAACCAAACGCATCCGTTACTCGCACTTCTCAGCCTTTTTCAACTTCATGAGAACCGATATCTATCAAGATTTCCAGAACCCTGACACCCCATATCCCAACTTGAATTCACCTAAATTTCTGGGTTCTCAAAGCCTCAGAAGGACAACCGACACGACGGTCATGGCAATAGCAGCGATGCGGAATGCCGTCAACGTCTCCTTATAAATCAGTGCAGACAGCACGATAGGGATCACAAAGGCCATACCGATGACGGGTATCACGAGGGATAGAGGACCTGTTGAAAGTGCCTTTAGAAAGAGATAATAGCCACCAAAATTGAGTAGACCCATTGTCAGCCCGATGATCATGGCCATTTTTCGATTTCCGGTGACTTTTTCGGTTTGAAGCCTGTTTCTCATGACAAGAGAAAACAGCATGGAGGCGATGTAAGAGACCGCCATAAAGGCCAGCATGTTTGTATGAACCGCAGCGAACTTGCTGGTAATGGAGGCAGTAGCCCCGGAAAAGGTTGATATCATCACCAAGAAGAATCCCCACCTGTTGTCTTTTAAAGTCACCTCTTTCCGGTCACCCTCTTTCGCCAGCAGCGCAAAGGATGTTACGGCTATCAATATTCCAATCATCTGAAGGTATGACAGGCGGTCTCGAAAGTAAAGAATCGAGAAAATGACGACAATCACGACGTTCAGCCGGATAATGGGATAGGCTACGCTGACCGGCACGTGTTTAAGGGCCTCGATATGGGTAACTGTTGCCAAGGAAAAGCTCCCCCCGTTTGCAAGAGCGACCACAAGGAGATAGCAAACATTCGGAACCGTTTCGTCCGTCAGAAGGAAAAGGACCGAGCTCATGGCAGCCACAGTCCCCATGAACGAGAAGGTGGTCCAGGCCGTGTTGCATCGCTTTTCAGCTGAGACCTTATAGAGGAATCTCTGTGTGCCCATTAAAAACAGGGACAGCAAAGCAAATGAATACCACGTGAACATGCTATTGGACCTTTCAAGAAACTCCAGCTCTGACTAACTCCCCCATCAAAAACCTTCCCGGCCTGCTTGACAGTGGGTTGGGGGCCTCTACCTCATATTAAAATAAATTTTCGAGGGAATCGACATGTTTATGTCTTACGAACACCCCCCTTACTGTCCTCCCAGCGAAGCGGGGAGTGTGCTATTCCGTCTTACTCGGGGGTGCCCCTGGAATCAGTGTACCTTTTGCTCCATGTATAAACATACGCCTTTCGAGAGGCGCCCTGTGGAGGAAATCGTGGAGAGAGGGACATCCTATAATACTCCTGTCAAGAAAAAAATTAGGCAATAATAAATGAT
>CAZTAS010000250.1:0-8737 GCA_964611635.1 uncultured Thermodesulfobacteriota bacterium | reverse complement strand
TCTGCGTACCCCGGGCTGGGCCGCCTGGTGAAAAATGATTTCCACCCCCTCCAGCCCTGTCCAAATCTTGATAAACACGATTTGCTACAATCAAATCCTATAAGTTCATTAGCCGAAGCGGAGTGCTTATCAATGGCGGCTAAAGACCGTTTTCCCCAAAGGGCGAGATCGTAATCCCTTGACAAACAAATGAAGCAAAGGTTATCTCATTATCTCCTTATTTAAGTGTAGGAGCGTTACAGAATTACTTTCTATGTACAATTAAATAAATAGCCCAATTACACCTCTAAAACCCTTCCATCCCTGACATTCAACACTATTCTGCCAAAATTTCCCGTGAGTGTCAACGCTTATCATGCAATAATTTGGAAGATTATTTGAACCAGTATCTTGACTTTTAAAGGGACTTATTATATCGATATAAAAGAGACATTCCTTATTTTAAATCCTCGAATCATTTTACTTATAATTCAACTTGAATCGAATAATCCGAGTTTTCGGATAATTAATAATAAACTTAAAATTCCATTAAACCAGGAGCATCAATATAATGAAAAAAGCTTTAATAACTGGAATAACTGGACAAGATGGGTCCTATCTAACAGAGCTTTTACTGAAAAAAGGCTATGAGGTCAATGGAATTATTCGTCGCTCGAGCAGCTTTAACACAGGACGCATCGATCATCTTTATCAGGATCCGCACCAAAATCCCAGAATGAAGCTTCATTACGGAGATCTTGGAGACTCAACATCGATTGAAAAAATAATCGATCAAATCCAGCCGGATGAGATTTATAATCTGGGTGCGCAAAGTCACGTACGTGTGAGTTTTGACTTGCCCGAGTATACTGCTGACATCGCTGCCCTCGGAACGTTGCGATTGTTGGAGGCGATGCGCCATTCTGGTCTAAAGTGTCGATTTTATCAGGCCTCTTCCAGTGAAATGTTTGGCAACTCATCAGAAATTCCTCAGCGAGAAACCACCCCTTTTTCTCCACGCAGTCCATATGCAGCAGCGAAAGTCTTTGCTCATGAAATCACTGTGAATTACCGAGAAAGCTATGGAATTTTTGCTTGCTGTGGAATTCTTTTCAATCACGAGTCACCCCGAAGAGGCGAGACCTTTGTAACACGTAAGATCACCCGAGGGGCAACCCGAATAAAGCTGGGGTTGCAAGATCGACTCTATTTAGGCAACCTTGATGCCAAGCGTGATTGGGGATACGCTGGTGATTATGTGGAGGCAATGTGGCTGATGCTCCAGCAGGATGAGCCAGATGATTATGTCATCGCATCGGGCGAGACCCATTCAGTGAGCGAGTTTTTAAGCGCCACTTTTTCTTGCCTGGACTTAGATTGGCAGGAATACGTTACTATCGATCCCGCATACTTCAGGCCCACGGAAGTCGACGTGCTATTGGGCGATAGCTCTAAGGCCCGCCGATTATTGGGATGGGTTCCCCGCGTTTGCTTTCTTGATCTGGCACATATGATGGTGGAAGCTGATATGAAAAAAGCACTGGAAGAGAAAGCCGTACAAGACTATTATAAACGAAATGCAGAATGAAGAGGAGGGTAACTTTCGTGAGTTACTGGGAACATCTCAGAGTAACGGTGACAGGGGGTGCGGGCTTCCTAGGGAGCTTTGTAGTGGAGAAACTTCATCAACGAGGGTGTAGCGATATATTCGTGCCTCGCAGCAGAGATTATAACCTTGTGGATATGAACGCCGTAAGAAAGATGTATGATGATTCCCAACCCCATATGGTCATCCATCTGGCAGCCGTTGTTGGTGGCATTGGGGCTAATCTAATAAATCCAGGAAAATATTTTTACGATAACCTGATGATGGGTGTGCAGCTCATGGAAGAAGGGCGAAAGCGAGGAATTAAAAAATTCGTTGCCATAGGCACTATATGTGCTTATCCTAAATTCGCACCAATTCCGTTTCAAGAGAAAGATATCTGGACCGGTTATCCTGAGGAGACAAATGCTCCTTACGGATTGGCTAAGAAGATGCTGCTTGTGCAGGCACAGGCTTATCGGCAGCAATATGGCTTCAATGCCATTTATCTTCTTCCTGTTAACCTGTATGGCCCTCGAGACAATTTCGACTTAGAGACATCTCATGTTATACCAGCCCTAATCCGAAAGTGTGTAGAGGCACAAGAAAACGGGAAAAGAAATATAAATGTATGGGGCACAGGACATGTTTCCCGCGAGTTTCTATATGTCGAAGATGCCGCAGAAGGGATTCTTCTAGCAGCGGAAAAGTATAACAGTTCAGAGCCCGTAAACATTGGGAGCGGCCGCGAGATCACCATTAGAGATCTTGTTTCCCTTGTGGCCCGATATACAGGATTTAATGGCGATATTAAATGGGATACCTCCCGCCCAGATGGCCAACCACGCCGATGCCTGGACGTGAGCAGGGCTCGGGAGGCATTCGGGTTTGAGGCTCATGTTAACCTAGAGGAAGGACTATCGCGTACCATCCAGTGGTATCGTGAGAATCGGAAAAAATTTGCATAATGTTAGATGTAAAGCTCAATCGAACAAGAGAGTCCGATTTTATCATTAAAAAATCACTTTAAGAGATATTTCAATGAATGCAACAAATGATTATCGCTGGCGTGTGCTATATTACCACCGGCGCCATTTCCGAATAATTTCCACCATGATTCCCAAAGGGAAACGGGTTATGGTAATTGGGCGAAAAGCAGGGGCCCTATTGGAGTTTTTGAACCCCTCCCACGGTGTAGGGCTGGGTGAAACCAATGAAGACCTGATATACTTTCGTTCAAATTTCCCGCAATTTTCTTTCCACCTCGATCGGCTCGAGGATCTAAAATTGAATGAGAAGCTTGATTACATCATTCTATATGATCGCATAGGCACACTGGGGGACATCCAGAGTTATCTGCAAGATTTGCGCCGATTCCTAGCAGCGGAGGGGCGATTGATAATCAAGTACTTCAGTCATCTATGGTGGCCGATCCTCCAACTGGGGCGACCCTTCTATCCAGGGCGGTTTGGAAGAAACTATAACTGGGTCTCATTATCGGATACTCTCAACTTCCTGGAAATCTCAGGCTTTCAAACAATCTCTTTTCGGTGCGAGACCCTCATGCCATTGCCAATCCCTTTACTAAGCACATGGCTCAACAGGTATTTGGCCAGGCTGCCTTTGATAAGCAGCCTATGCCTCGACGTATTTTACTTTGCTCGTCCTAAGCCTGAGATGGCTCAAGCGCAGCCTCGCATATCAGTTATCCTTCCAGTACGAAATGAACGGGATAACATAGAAAATGCAGTGAAGAGGCTTCCTCCCATGGGAAGTCATACTGAGATAATCTTCGTAGAGGGGAATTCACAGGACGGCACATTGGAAGAAATCCACAGGGTCATGGAGGCTTATGGACAGGATCGTGACATAAAGTTGATTCAACAAGGCGAAGGAAAGGGTAAGGCTAATGCAGTATGGAAAGGCTTTGAAAAGGCCACGGGGGACATTCTCATTATCCTGGATGGGGATCTGACCACTCCCCCAGAGGACATGCCTAAATTTGTCAAGGCTATAGAAGAAGGCCGGGGAGAATTTATCAACGGTTCTCGCTTGATCTACCCCATGGAAAAACAGGCGATGCGGTTTCTAAATATGGTGGCTAACCGGTTTTTCAGCTACTTGTTCACGTGGCTCACGGGCCAGCGTTTTACGGACACCCTTTGCGGGACAAAAGCTCTTTTGAAGAGTGACTATCAGGAAATCACAGCCAATTGGGATTACTTCAACAAAGTGGACCCCTTCGGGGATTTTGACCTCATCTTTGGCGCCTGCCATCTGCAGCGTAAGGTCATCGAGATTCCCGTGCGCTATCGGGCACGAGAGTATGGAGAGACGCAGATTCTGCGATTTTCTCATGGACTTTTGCTTTTCAGACTGGCGTTGCAAGCCATACTGAAAATCAAGTTCATCAAGGACGTATGAGCCATGGCCGAAAAGAACTACCGCGAGGTCATCCAGAGAGAAATAGAACATGGCCGCACATTGAGCGATGATCCTGAGCTCAAATGGGGCTGGGGCACTCCAGCGGGACAAGTCCGGGCCCAGCGCCGGGCGCGGCTGATATACAAACATGCGCACATGTTCCCCGGTGCCAGAACACTTGAGTTCGGATGTGGCACCGGTCTGTTTACAGAGAAAATCAGCCATATGGGGGTTGATATTCTGGCCGTGGATATCTCTCAAGAGTTGATTTCGCACGCACGGAAACGCAAATACTATTCGTCGGTGGATTTTTTTTGCGGGGATTATCTGGCTCATGAACAAAGGGATGCAGAGTACGAAGTGGTATGGGGCAGCTCCGTGCTGCACCACATCGATTTGAGACTCTTTTTGCCCGTTTTTTATAAAGTCTTAAAGGCAGGAGGATGGATCGCTTTTGCAGAGCCCAACATGTTGAACCCGCAGATCTTGCTGGAGCGAAACATTCGTTTCATAGGTAAGTTTTTGCACACCTCGGAGGACGAAACAGCCTTTATCCGCTGGCGTTTGGCAAGACAGCTTCTAGAGGCAGGATTTAAAGAGGTCAAAATCGTTCCCCATGAATGGCTCCATCCCCTGATTCCTAGTTGCTTAATACCTCCGGCAACAAAAATGAGCTCAATTCTGGAAAGAATTCCCTTGGTGCGGGAGTTTTCAGGATCTCTCCTCATATCAGCACGAAAAGCTCCGGTAAGCGATCCTCAAACATGAGCAGAGAAAAACTTTTACGCCATCGAGAGATCTGGGCATACAAAGCCTCATGCCGCTATGTATACAGGGAAGATTTCTTCTCGCGAATTCGGGCAGAGATGTTTAATGGATGTCTCCTCAGCCTGGAGGTTGGAGCTGGCCCTGGATTCTTCAAGGAATACTGCAATTCCGTGTTAGCGTCGGACGTTACTCCTGTTGCTTGGCTGGATCTTTGCTGCAACGCGATGCGTCTGCCTTTTCAGATGGAAAGCCTGGACAATGTTATCTGTCTGGACGTTCTCCACCATTTGTCTTGCCCATTGAAATTTCTGGAAGAGGTGGAACGTGTGCTGGTAACAGGCGGGAGGCTCATCATGGTGGAGCCATGGATTACCGCTTTTTCACTCTTGGTTTATAAGTTTCTGCATCAAGAAGGGTGTGACCTTAAAGATGACCCTTTTAATAAATCAGGATCGGAACCAATTACTTCAAATCAAAAACCTTTCGATGGAAACAGCGCCATCCCGTATATAATATTTCAGCGTCATAGGAAAGATTTGCTGCACTTACTGCCAAACATGCTTATCAAGAAAATTGAGTGCTTTAGCTTCATGAGTTATTTGTTCTCTTTAGGGTTCAAGCGGCCCAATATTCTCCCGCTGGCAGTAGCAAGGCGTTTATTGGCAGTAGAGAGGAAAACGAGAAGGTTTTGGGCACCGCTGTTCGCCCTTCGAGCTCTGGTGGTGATGGAGAAATTGCCACAATAAGACAATAAGATCAGGTTGTTCCTGAGTGTGATTTAAAGATTCCGGTAACTAAAATGAAAGCAAAGATATCTTTGATCCTTCCGGAAAAAGGGGAAATTGAACCCACCGGCGTGCCTTAACTGGATCATCTTACTCATTTAATTTACAATCCGCTGACGGGTATCCGCTATAAAAAGTGTTTTGTCGCTTTGGCAAAGCATCTAAAGCAAGGAAAAGGGAGAATTCTGGAGATCGGGTTCGGCGCAGGGCTGTTACTCCCAACATTGGCCCGATGCGGTCCAGTCTTTGGGGTGGATATTCAGCCAAATCCATGGGCTGTCCAAAAAACACTGGCCCGAGAAAAATTGAATGCACTTCCTCTCCTGCGGGGGAGCACACTCTCTCTTCCATTTCGAGGCGGCGCTTTCCAACAGGTGGTCTGCGTGAGCGTGTTGGAGCATATGTTAGAAATGGAACTGGAGGTGGCATTAAGGGAGATCCATCGGGTTTTGGACAAAGGCGGAACGCTATTGGCGGGCTTTCCAACAAGCAATCCGATTACCCAGCGGCTGTTTCGTCTCCTGGGATACAAAGAAAAAGACATCCACCCCTCCGGCCACAGGGAAATAGTTAAGGCGTGTATCAGATGCTTCAATGTGATTAAGAAGATGGCCATCCCATCGATTCCATCGAATTTTTCCCTATATCAGTTGGCGGTATGCCAAAAAGATCTTATTCCTTAGAATATATGAGATTCCCAGACCTAAATTTTGTACCTTTAAGAAACACCCAATATAAGTTTTCCATAATTTCCCTGGTGACTGGCAAAAGGAACATGGTGGAATAAATTTGGGCGTCATCCTCTGATTGCAAATGAATTGGAGAAATATAAGATTTACGAACTGTATCATACACGCGAATTCCGATCATCAGGTTTTTGATTTTCTCTAACTCATTAATATCCTGCCAAGGAATATCGGATATCACATGCCGGAAAGCTGCCTTTCCAGGAATGCGGGGATACATATCATCAAATTTTAAAACAAAACAATGTCTTGCAATTCTGGTATCGTCATCTATAAAGTTAAGGGTAAACCGAAGCCTTTGTAGTGCTTCCTCGGAGATCTTACGATTGGGCTTCCATCCTATCTTCCAATGCAAGAATGGGCCATAATCATCATAAGGCAGCAGGCTGAAAGAGACCAAGTCTAGTGGTCCAAATCTAGCTATAGGGACAGGTTCTACTTCATTACTAGGAAGCCCGTGCCATTTAGGATAAAATCGAACCGTATGAGATGGTGTTGCTTCATTAACTTTCAGAGATTTTCGCACGAAGGTCTGTTTATCATAGTCGTAGTACTCCACTGCTGTAACCCTCTTAGTTCCTTTCTCCCAGCTTCTTGCCCATAAAGCAAGCCGATCCAGGGGAAAAACAGTGAGTTCAGGATAATGAATGAAAAAATATTGAGGTCGGAGCCTGTCGAATCCGTTCTTAGTGGTAAAAGATGTCAGATCAAGATCATGAAGCCCCAGGGCCTGGTCGAATGGTCTCCAGTTGATATTTCCAATCTCAATCGGGTACATAGCGCCTTTGTGTACAAACCCACCAAGAGCAAAGTGAGTCCTACCATATGATTCAATAGACTTTTTAATTTCCCTCTCACCCTCCGAAATACTATATGCTTTAGCGCCATAAAAAAGACTAAAAAGCCTGTGCGGTCTGAAAGATTCCATCGAGAAAGGCAGATAATTCAAGTTTGCTCCAAGAACCATGAAATACCGTACATCTTCAGGAATATATGTCTGTGCCCGTGCTACCGATCTATAAATGTCACGCGCTTCTTTGTAAACATTGATCCAGAGCGATTGCAATGCAGCATAGCTAGCAAACCAGGCCAAGATCATAGTAACCATTAAAAACATTAAGAATCCAGAAACATATTTAGACCACCGGCCAGCCAAGGAAAACAGGCCGGATAAAACCATAACAATACCCATTGCAACAAACCCTGTTGAGTAGGATGTATGCGCCGCCCACACAAAAGCACCAACGGTCGAACTTACTAAGGCAAATATTAAACCGAAAACTGTCAGGAAACATACGGGGAAAAATCCCCGATCTTTGATTATTTTGGAAAAAGGCCTGAATAAGAAGAAACTCAAGATGACAATGACACTGGCTGCGAGCCAATATTGCCAATAGGCTGCAAAAGGCACGGAAATGAGGGCAAGTTTTGGGTCCAGATAAATAAACTTTAAGAAATACCTGATATAAAAATAATATCTTTGAAAGACCTGAGCCCATATGATTTCAGACGGCAACTGTGGTACATTCGGATGAAAGCTACGAATAATGAAAAACGTGGTTAATGTCACCGCAGCTATTGCTATTGCAGGCAAAATTCCCCGGATGAAATATCTGAATTTTTTATGTGATATAGCGCTCCTCCGCACATAGACTAGTGGGTAAGCCACAGCCAAAAAACACAAAGATGGGACAGCAAAATAAGAAAGTTCGTGCGATGTTAGCGCAATAATAATAGCAAACAGACATAAGACAAAAAACCTAATTTTTATTCTTTCAATATAATTTATAAGAAATATCAGGCCGAACAAAATGCCAAGTTCGGCGCCTATTCTGCACGTGTAATTATATCCGATAAATCGCTGAAGGTATACTGATGGGAAAATACTTATGGCTAACGCAGCAACAATCGATAATTTTTTATCCCAAGTTAATTTGTAGATGAGCAATCCGAAAAAAGCCGATTTGATCAAGTTTGCTAAATGCATGATCAATGCATATACTTTAGGGTAAGATGCCAGGCTGGTCAATACTTTAAAGTAAATGAAACCCGATAATGGAACAAGCCTTTGCGAGAATCCCCAGCGGTGCGCAAAAAGTGCCGTCAATTCGTCATTCATCCAGAAGTAATTTAAATATGTAGGGAAAAAAAGAATCATGTAGCTCAGTGCCAACAAGCTTGAAATTAATATAGTTTTTAATTTATTATCTTCAGATAAATATGATTTCATCTCCCGTCCCATATTCAGTTGGAAAAAGGTTGAGACTTATTTGTTCATGATATTAAGCGTTCCTCATTTTAAAGTCAAGATATAAAGCGACTCCGTTCTGGGCTTTGAAGAGCCACGATCTTAGGTAATAAAGAAACAAAACTTCATATTTGATAAAAATTGACATGGTAACGTAAAATAACTTGTGTAAATTAGAGAGGGGTGCTACACCTTGCTCAAA
>CAZTAS010000249.1:0-8749 GCA_964611635.1 uncultured Thermodesulfobacteriota bacterium | reverse complement strand
TAGGTGAGATCCTTGCCTACCCGCAAATCTAACAATGATCAGGTGACACTACCCAAAAAAGAAGAATTTGAAAATTGGAGGTCACAATTTGTGACCTCCAATCGTGACAAGATGGGTTTAAGATACACACCTATGGCCTTCACAGAGCAAGGCGTGGCCATGCTTTCCAGCGTTCTAAATAGCGATAGAGCGATTCAGGTAAATATTCAGATAATGAGGGCATTTACGAGGTTACGCCAGATGCTCTCAACCCATGAGGAATTGAAAAGAAAAATCGAAGCGATGGAAAGCAAGTACGATCGCCAATTCAGGGTCGTGTTCGAAGCCATAAAGCAACTAATAGACACTGACGATAAGCCCAAAAGAAAGATAGGCTTTGAAGTCAAAGAGGCCGCCACTGCCTATTCCAAGGCGGGCAAAAGGAAAAAAGCCGAGGTTCTGAATTAGACAGGATTTAAAGAATAAACATGATAAGAGATAAAGACACCAAATCCGGAAGATCCTGTAAATCCTGTCTAAATGAAAAGGTGGACCGACGGAAAAGTCGGGATAACGCCATGAAATTATTTGAGAAATGCCCAATTTGTGGTGGGGAAGTTGTAGAAAAAGAGGTCGAAAAAGTCCTCAAAGGAGGCTCGAATACGGCCATCTTGAGGGTGAAGGCCGAAGTATGCCAGCATTGTGGTGAGCGTTTGTACCGACCAGAGACGGTGACCCACTTTGAACAAATCAGAGAGAAACTCTCTACTGAAGATGTGGGTGAATTCGAACCTGTTGGGAAAACCTATCAAGTGGCTTCAGCGTAAATCCTGAAAATCCTACCTGCCTGGCTCAGGCAGGTTAATCCGGTCTAAATTTAAAAAGGTAACTCATGACTGACATAGTAGGTAAACTCTGGGGATTCTGCCACACCCTCCGCCATGACGGCATCGATTATGGCGATTACATCGAGCAGCTGACCTATCTTCTCTTTCTAAAGATGATAGAGGAGAAAGGGGTGGAGATCCCTGCCGATTATTCATGGGCCGTTTTGCGGGAGAAGGCGGGAACGGATCTCCTTGACCACTACATGGGTACCCTGAGGGAACTGGGAAAACTGAAAAACATGCTGGGCGACATCTACGGAGGTGCCATCTCCCGGTTCAGCAACCCGGTCAACCTGAAACGCCTGGTCAATCTCATCGATGAAACCGAATGGACTGGCCTCAATGTGGACATCAAGGCTGCGGCCTACGAAGGGTTGCTCGAAAAGTCGGCCTCAGAAGGGAAGAAGGGGGCAGGACAGTATTTCACCCCGCGCATCCTTATCCAGTCAATCGTCCGCTGCATGAAACCTGATCCTCGCAAAAGCAAGGATTTCACCATACATGATCCGGCAGCAGGGACCGGTGGTTTTTTGGTCTGCGCCTATGAGTGGCTCATAGAGCAGACCAAAGGGGGCCTTGAGCGCGAGGATGCAAAGCGGATTTTGACCGCCACCTATTCAGGCACGGAACTCGTCCCCCGCCCCCGCAGACTGGCCCTGATGAACCTCTATCTCCACGGGATTCAGGCCAACATCTACCTGGGCGATGCCATCTACGAGCCCAAAGGGGGAGTGCCATTCGACTGCATCATGACCAATCCCCCTTTCGGGACGAAAGGAGCGAACCAGGCCCCCACCCGCGATGACTTCACCGTCTCCACCAGCAATAAGCAACTCAACTTTGTCCAGCATGTAATGAGCATTTTGAAACCTGGCGGACGTGCAGCCGTTGTTGTCCCTGATAACGTCCTGTTTGCCGATCAGGCCGGCGAGGTGTTCAAAATCCTCACCGAGGACTGTAGCCTGCACACTGTCCTCCGTCTCCCAAACGGCACCTTCACCCCTTACAGCCCTGGTACCAAAACCAACGTCATCTTTTTTAGCAAGGGCTACCCGACCGAGAGCGTTTGGGTCTACGATGCACGCACCAATGTCCCAAGAATAACCAAAAAAGACCGTCCTCTCACCCCACAACATTTTGCAGAATTTGAGACCTGCTATGGCCCGAACCCGGAAGGCCATGCCAAACGCGACCGAAACGATTCCAAAGAAGACCGCTGGCGCTCCTTCCACATTAATGAGGTCAAAGACCGCGACTTCAAGATCGACAGCCTCAAATGGCTCAAAGATGAATCCCTTGGCGACACTGATGAATTACCAGAACCGGAAGAGCTGGCTACTGATGCCATTTCTGAACTTGAAGAGGCCATAAGTGAGCTCAATGCCATAATTTCTATCTTAGAGAATGAGAACAGTGACGCGAAAATGCTGTCGAGGTCTCAAACCGATGAAAAACGCGAATCCCCGTGATAGAGTTTATGGAGAAAGATCTGTTTGCGAGATATCAGTCCCACCCGAGGGTTGGGAAGAGACCTCTCTTGATCAAATTCTCACGAGTCTAGAATCAGGTTCACGTCCGAAAGGGGGTGTCCGTGGAATAAAGGAAGGGGTGCCAAGCATTGGAGGGGAGCATCTTAATGAAAATGGTGGGTTCCGTTTTGAGGCAATCAAATTTGTGCCGCATGAATTCTACGAGCGGATGCAGCGCGGTCGCATAGAAATAGGAGATATCCTAGTCGTAAAGGACGGGGCAACCACAGGAAAGGTAGCCTTAGTCCGCAGTGATTTCCCTCACGAACCCGCTGTTGTTAATGAACACGTTTTTATTTGCCGCCCAGTTACGAAAGTACATCCACCCTTTCTTTTCTACTTTCTATTTTCTAAGGAAGGCCAGGACCGAATATTGACGAATTTCCGCGGCTCTGCACAAGGGGGCATCAACCGGAGCTTCGCTTCAGATACGATTGTGCCTCTTGCTCCTTTGCCTGAGCAAAAACGGATTGTGGCAAAGGTTGAGGAACTGCTTGCGCGGCTTAGTGTGGTGCGGGACCGTTTGGCCAAGGTTAAGGAGATTCTCAAGCGCTTCCGCCAGTCCGTCCTCTCCGCCGCCTGCTCCGGGCGTTTGACTGAAGATTGGAGAGAAGGAGAAGATATTGATAATGATTGGTTGGCCTTAAGATTGGCTGACGTCGGAATTGTCACCGGGGGGATAACCAAGAATAGCAAACGTGAAATTCTTGAACTTCGAGTGCCCTATCTAAGGGTAGCAAATGTGTATGAAAATGAATTGCGGTTAGATGATGTCCGACTGGTTGGCATAACACAGGCTGAATTTGAACGGACGCTTCTAAAGTCAGGCGATCTGCTTTTTGTAGAGGGAAATGGAAGCATCGAACAGATCGGACGGGTATCTCTTTGGGATGGCAGTATTCAGCCCTGCGTTCACCAAAACCACCTCATAAAGTTTCGGTCTTCTCGAAGAGTGCTCCCCACATACGCTTTGTTCTGGATGATGAGTCCTCTTGGACGATTATCGCTTTCTGAAGCAGCAGTTTCAACAGCAGGGCTATATAATCTGAGTATTTCAAAAATCGAGAACCTTCCGATTAGAGTGCCTTGTCTTAAAGAACAGGAAAAAATCGTTCGACGCGTTAAGGCATTGTTCAAGCTGGCGGATGCAGTTGAGGAGCGCGTCAAGGAAGGAGACGAGAGGGCCGAAAAGTTGATACAAGCTATCTTGGCCAAGGCTTTCCGTGGTGAACTTGTACTTACAGAGGCTGAACTGGCCCGAAGTGAACGCCGCCCTTATGAACCAGCCTCTGCACTTTTGCACAAAATAAAAACACAAAGTAGGATTGACAGGCTCCAGAGCAAACGTGAGAAATCAAAGACGCGGGCAATTGGCCATAGTAAATGAAGGCTGCCCAGGGCAGTCAAGGCACGACTCTTGAGACACCGTCAGACGAAAGTGGGAAAACACATGGGCCTGGCCTAAAGTCGCCAGAACCAGTTCCCAACTCCACCTCAAGCCACGTCTTCGAATATTTGACCGTTAACATGATTTATAATGTTAAAACAAGATGAAGTTTGAGATTATAAGGAGATGTGAAATGGGTAGTAACATGCCAACGTGGAGAACCATTAATAAGGTTTACCTTTTTATATTTTTGTTAATTTTCTTTTCATTGTTCTCGGCAAACACAGTCCTATGTGAAAACAACAGCTGCCAATGCGAATTTGACACTGATGAATATCAAGCAATAGGTTATTTTGCAGGCACTTGTTCTTACACGATGGACGAGACCAGGAAGAAATGTGAGCTCAGACGATCATACGATTATGCGGACGTGAAAGAATCACTCCTCAGGCTTGATCTATTTTGGGACCCTTTCGAAATCGGCAAGGCAATAAATTACGCAGCGGTTCAATTATATGATAACCCTGAGCTTCTAATACAAATGGCCCCCGAAAAAGTCTTTCCATTTCTGATGCGGGCGTCATATCTCGCCGCTCCCTTTCTGAGCGATCATCAAAAAGCCAGCATTGATGATATTTTGATATCAATAATCAAAAAACATGGAAAAGAGATGCTGTACATCTTTTCCGGGCTGGATAAAGCGAGCAAGGAAAAAACATTTCAAGAAGATGGCCAGATGCATATTACGAAAGGATCTATAAAGCTCACGCTCAAGATTGAAGGAGTAAGAATTTTAGTATGCACGAAGGTCCTTCCTATGCACAAATGGATGAGGACGCGATAGCCCATGCCAAAATCAAGGAAGAAATCAGTGGGCCTAACCTTGACCATTCCGATTATTCTGGGGATATTAGCATTAATTTCAGATTTTGTGTTTGGATGGCCCAATATTAGCCATTACCTTAAATCTCCTGGTCCGATATATAGCGTTCAGTCTGAAGAGCTTCTAGAGGTTGTACTTGACAAGTCTCATTTGAAGAAAAACTTAGGGGACCATACCTTTTTTATTGCACAACCTGCCTTGACATCAGTCATTAGAAGGGGACGGTACGTAGGTACCGGGGATTATCGCTGGCGCGTGAACGATATGTATTACTCACTCTTAGAGAATATTATTCTAAAAAATGAACAACTCGAATATTACATCGATAAGGCTGAAAAAACGATTTTTATTTGGCCGAAGGGCTATTTTCTTATTTGGTCTGGACGTCCTTAAATGGTCAAAAGCTGACATTGAATGTTTTTTGGCAGCATGTAGCGGGCATGCCCAGAACAGCGCGATTAAACGCCCCTGGCCCCCTGGATCATGTCATGATCACAAGGAAAGAAAAGAACGGACAGGCAAATAAACAGATTTGATGTCGAAAACAGGTGATCGCATGAAAGACAAGCCTGATATTAAAGAGGTCCAGCAAGTCGTGCTGGAGGCAATAGATTTAGAGGAAATCGGTGCAGGAGGGTTTAAAGTTGTATACAAAGCGCTTGTTGCCGGCAAAACCGAAGCAGTGAAACTGGTTAAAATTCCCAGCGATCCAGGTGACGAAAATCTTCGCAGTGAAAATGTGCGACGTATAGCCCGCGAGCTAGATATCCTCTCCAAGTGCACGAGTCCATATCTGGTGAGGCTTGGTTCGATTGCACCGCGCACATGTGAAATCGATTCGATAGAATACATGCTCTATTCAGAAGAATACATACCTGGGAACTCCTTAAGGGAAATGATCCTTAAAGACTATCGCCCCAGCAGGGAGGAGTTGGCTGAATTGGGAGCCTGTACATTAAAGGCAGTTCGGGAACTTTCATTGATGAACGTTATCCACCGCGATATTAAACCCGACAACATCATCAGGACTAATGATACGAAACGCCCGTACGTTTTGCTTGATCTAGGGATTGCGTTTCAAATCGGGGGGACGGGGCTCACTCGAAACAGCGCAAGAATTCCTGGGACCCTTTACTATATTGCGCCAGAAATGCTTGACCAGGGGTTTCGTCAGAACCTGGATTATCGTGCTGATCTCTATACTGTCGCCCTGACGCTATATGAGTTTGCTTCGGGTGACAATCCTTTTGCTCACCGCGGTGAGCCTCAGTTCACAACACTTTACCGGATCAAGACACAAAGACCTAAACCGCTTCGCGAACTGCGCAACGATTTACCGGCTGAGATGTGCAGATTGATTGACCAATTGATTAGAAAACTTCCTGCCTTGCGGCCCGCAAATCTCGATCAGTTGATCAAAGAAATGGAGAAGTATCGATGAAACTGTTCGCACAAACAGGCCACGGCCTTGGTGATAAGGTGACGATGGGCTTGGCTGAAAAATTAATCGATGGCGCCATCTTCAGTCCCAAGGACCTGAAGAGAGAAACAATGGTGAACCGTGTCGCGGAGGTGCGCCATGATTATCCTGATGCAGAGATACTGGTGGATCCCCAGTTTTATGTATGCCTATTTCCAGGTTCACCCGCCATCAACGTCGGCAATATTAGCGACTGGAGCTGCTTTCGAACATTTCGAAAAGGAGAATTGGAACGTACCCAAGCTATCGACAGCGTTCTCGATGAATACTTTAGGGAAATTGCCGATTTGGAGGTTACGGCTGTCATAGCCCCCAATATTTACATATCTCAGTCATTTGATTCTCGCGAGGCGGTTATCGCAAAGAACTTTATACGCCAGGCGAGGGAAATCTACGAGAAAAGGGACAATAGAAGGTCTCTTTTCGCGAGTCTGATCATCTGCCGCGAAGCTCTTCAGGATCGCCGGGAATTTGAAGACTTTATAAACGATATAACCATGCTGGAAGATCGACCAGACGGGTTTTATCTAGTCATCGCGAGTCGTTCATCCGAAGCCACGTCAGACATTTACCACACAGATGTTGTAGCAAACTGGATGATGTTGAACCTGTCTCTTTCCATAAACGGGTTTCAAGTTATAAATGGTTATTCGGATATCCTGATGCCTTTTCTCGGCGCAGCGGGTGCTGTAGCAGGTGCCACAGGCTGGTGGTCAAATTTGCGGATGTTCTCAATAGACAGATTTTTTCCGTCAGCCGGCGGGAGGCTGCCTATTATTCGCTATTTGAGCAAATTGCTGCTCAACCGCATTACCGTCTCAGAGAAGGAAGCCTTGATCCCATTTCTTCCTGGGGTGTTGAATCAGTTGCCACACGATGAGGAATATGATCCCGAGCGTAATGCTGAGCATAGTCCCGAACCGGAACGTTCAAGGGAGGTATTGCAGTCTTGGGAAGCCATAAAATCATTAAATGAAGAACTGGCCGATGACAACCCGAGCAAAGGTTTGGAAAAGTGTTTCCTGGCTATCTCGCGTGCCGAGCAGGCCTACAGTGAAATCGCTTCAGTAGGAATTGTTCTTGACCGGAAATCGCGAGATGAACATGTCCTTCCATTATTGGATGGCCTGCGGCAGTTCAAGGAGCGGGCCGAACTGTGAGCAAAATGCATGCGCCGCAAGTCGAATGGCCCTTCTTCCTGACTTGCCAACCTGCTTTTTTATAGGCCTTGGTGTATAAGAGCAGGCAATGGCTCCCGTCTCCGGCGAAAATCCCCAGAGGCCCACGCGCAACTTGCGGAAAATATCGACTCGTGATTCAAGTGATTTAAGTTTGTGGTTGGGCAAAACAAGGATGGAAGCGTGGGAGCAAGATTTATAGCGATGCGCCTGCATAAGCCCTTTCCGCCAGTCCGATAGTTTAAATTCGAAAGCGCGGACGGTTGGATTCAGTTTTTCAATGTCCAAACAAGTGGATGTCGTAATAGCCGGGGCGCTGGACCAACTGAGTGCAAGCAAATCGGGGATACCATTGCCGAACACCGGTACCTCTCGAACAAAAAGGGTATTACACTTGCTTGTGCCGGAATGAATTCTGACAAACCTATCCCGATAGGCCAGAGCGAACCGTTCAGCGAATTTTGCCTCCGGGTTTCTCTTCATTCCGTTTGTAGGAAAATTCTGTTGTGGATTATAGGAATGATGCTGATAGATTCCCAGAGTATCCACCATGAGAGTTTTACCTCCGGCGGCATCAAATTTTGTTTGAGTATATCATCGCAAATCAGCGGAGGCAAGGAAGAAATCATTTTGGAAAATGGGATGGGGTTAGGTTTTTAAGTTATTGATCGGAATTATTCATTGTTTAGGCTACGATAGGAACTTCAAATCTCACTCAAGGAGGCCGTCAAACCCAATGTGGGGTAAGGGTAAACTAAAGCCGGGCCCTCCAGACCCGGCTTTCAGTGGCTGTTCGGTAGCTGGGTCGAACCAAGCCAACGGGTTGAAATGTTACAGTAATCCATGTGTGGGAGGTAGGTCCTCGGAAAATGGGACGTTGGTTCTAAAACAACATGACAGAAGAGGATAAAAGGACATTGTTTCTTTAGGCCAATACAACCAAGACCTGATACGCCCGAGACACCCGCACCTCGGGCAACATGGTAAAATCCGGTCTTCCAGTACATGACGTTTTTGCTGGCGCCGAAAGGGCTTAATATATCTGATCAGTCTTGTCCAAAATCGGTTGTTCTTTGGACAGCAGATGAAGGGGTCAGGCTTCGGACGATTTACTCATAAACTGTCAGAAGCGCTCGAAACCCGTTGTTTTACATTCTGGACAGGTCTCTTTGGCCTTACAAAGCCCGGTTGCTTGCCTCCCTGCTTTTGGACAGCATTTTGAGGGTGAAGGCAACCTGAAATCGCAGACGAAAGCCTGACCATGTAAAATCAGGTAGTTACCTGTCCCAAAAGACCTTTTTCAGTTTATTTTGGACAGTAGTGATATCTGATATGGAAGTTGAAACCGATCTCAAAAAGATAAAGAAAGTCGCTGAAAAGAAATGGGACGAGAATTGGGAATTTCGGTCTTTCTTAAAAGGGTATG
>CAZTAS010000248.1:0-8816 GCA_964611635.1 uncultured Thermodesulfobacteriota bacterium | reverse complement strand
AAGTGTGATGGATGAGGGACATAGTTCTGGATACGCCGGGATAGTATGTAATTCTTCGCTAACCAAGCTCCCTTCGACCAATAAGCATTCTCCCAGATGCGAGATTCGAGCTGCCAAACTAATTCCCGACGTTTCATCGGGTTCAACTCTTGTGATTGCTGATTGTAGAGCTTTACAATCTCTGGGTCTTCATAGCGGGAGTAATTTGTCGCGGCGCCTGGTATGCGGGCACCAAAGAAAGCATCCGGGTCATCATAAGGAGGGGAATTGGTGGAATAGCACATCTCTCCCTCACCTAAGTTCCGCAAGTGGCTGAACCATTTACTGGTGTCTACCAATACATGCTCAGCTATGATGCCCACACGGGAAAGCTGTTCGATGAAGTAAACGCCTCTGGCAATGTATGGAAAGGGAACATTACGATTGATCAGCTTGATGTGGAGACCGCCGGCATAGCCGGCTTCTTTCAGCAACTCTCTGGCCTTTTTGCGATTTCTTTCAGCATCTGTACCCCAGCCCGGTAGCTTCTGAAATAGTTCATCAGGCATCTCCCAGAAGGAATTGGAACGAGCCCACTTACCAATGTACCTAAAACCACAAATGCCTCCCATAGCCTTCAACATTCCATAGATGTCAATTGCGTAATTGATAGCGAGGCGGACCCTCACATCGTTAAAGGGCTTTTTCTTAACGTTAAAGGCAAAATCCCCTATAGCAAGCCAATCAGTTGTGACCAATCGCACTCTGTCCCCCGCTGCGCCCTGAATCTGTTCTACCACTAGGGGAGGAAGGCCTCTCACTTCGGCATCGGCTCGCCCTGAGATGAGCGCAGCTGCCTGGGCCTGTGTTCCTTTGATGATTATGAAGCTCACCCCGTCCAAATAAGGTCGGCCTGGAATAAAGTAATTGTCGAACCGTTCAAGTTCAAAGCGAGCATTTGGTACATGGCTCTTGAATTTGAAAGGCCCTGTGCCCATGATCTTCTTTTTAGGGTAGTCTTTGTCCCGCTCCAGCATACTCTTGCTGTATATATGAAGTAATGGGTTCGCCATGTGGGTGAAAAATGAGGGGGTGGACCGGCTCAGGCGGAACACCACCGTCAGGTCATCCGGAGTCTCAATACGCTCCACTGTCTTAAGGAGGTGGCCCCAAACGCTGATAACGCCCTCAGGCGGATTCTTGATGCGCTCCATGCTGGCCTTTACATCTGCCGAGGTCAAAATGCTTCCATCATGAAAGTGAACGTTAGGACGAAGCTTGAAAGTATAAGTCAGACCATCCTCGGAAATCTCCCATTTTTCTGCCAGGTCTCCGATAATCTTGGGGTATTCCTTTGGATCGAACTGAAGAAGCGTGCTATAGGCAGGCGCGGTTGGCTGGCCAATTCTGAAGCTGAATGTCTGGTGAGAATCGTAGTGCCTTGGATCGTCAGCGTGGGCCAACACCAAGACGCCGCCACGCCGAGGGGTCTGTTGTGCTGATGCAATAGTTATTGCCAACACAAGCATTAGCGTAAAAATGCAAAACAAACATGACATGAATCTCTTCATAGCGACCTCCTTTGCTATTAGAGTTGATTGAAGATAAAAAAAAATGTTTTGCACATGTCCAAAAAAATCAGGTTCTCAGTTCGGTATTCGTTGCTTTGATAATGCTTTGGCAGAAAAACTGAAATAGGGAGCCAGTGGACTGGACCGTTATCCTGCGAACCCCGTGATCATACAGGCGCTTGATCCGCTTGGCGATGGAGTCGGGATCCTGAAACTGATAACCGGTGTTGCTCCCGAGGAAGAGATTGTATTTTTCAGCCAGGTTTGCCGCTTTGTCAATAACCTTCCAGACTTCCGGATGCTCATAATCAAATGGGTGCCCAACCATACGAGATAAGTCTGATCCGGCAACATTGAAGGCTTTGAGGCCTGGCACTCTGCAAATCTCCTCCATATTCTGCAAAGCCTGCTGGCTCTCCAGCAGGGGGGTCAGCAGTGTATCCTCTGCCATTTTTTTCTGCACCTCGGGGTATTTGCGCATATCTTCGGCAAAAGGCATAATATGGATGTTGCGGTGCCACTCCTTGCATACCTCCAGAGCCATCTCCACTATGTGCGGTGTATTCACAGATAAATTAACCCCTGTAGCCCCAATGCCAAGAGCGCGGGTAACGTCCACAAGAATATGAGGATCTTCTTCGTGAACCCAAGGATTGGACGGCACCCTTATAAGGGGAGTGATTCCCCACGCCTTCGCCGCCCTTACCATGTTTGCAGCAAGACTCCAGTCCGTGGACTCGAACATCAAGTCGATGCATACCCAGTCAAAACCCGAGTATGCCAGTGTCTCGACCATCTCAGGGCTCGCGGTAACTTCAAGTACACCTAAGGAGAGACGCTTTGCTTTGACAGCTTCAAGAAGTTTGTCCATCTTTTTACCTCCCTCAAAAATTTCGGTTCAAGATTATTTTCATCATTCGTTGTGACCCAAAGGGCAATTAGTAACTCCCTTTATAGAGCGCCGGGAGAAGGCCTGTCAAGATAAAAATAGCCAAAAGGGTAACATTCTTGTGATATGCTCTACACGTTTGACCTGGTCTTGAGGCTGGAAAAGATAATCCTTGGATTTCGGCTCCCCGTTCACTAGAAACAAAGTAGCAAGATTGACGGAGAGGCCGATTTCCCGGCAGACAGCCTCCAGGCTCTATGCTGAAGCGCATCATTCGAGTCATTACCGCCATAGAACGATAACCAATAGCCATGATAGGCCAAATGATCTGTTATACGTTGGCCACGGGATCTTTCCAGGGGAGTGAATACTGCATAGGTGGTGCCCAGACAAATAACCATAAAAGAAAGAAAAGTATCAGTATTGCTATCCAGAAGGAGGGTGCTGCGATGCCCCCGATACTGAGAACCCGGATAATATAATCAATCCACCTATCTTGATACACTCCAGCGAGAATTTCCAGGGGCACCCAATAACTATCGTCCATATAATAGCTCCCACGGCTAGTTCTACGGTAAGAGGCACCCGATACATTATTTCATCGATAATGGGTCGCTGGGTCCACATGGATCTGCCGAGGTCCAGCCGTACCAATCCCCAGATGAAAGCTCCATATTGCTGATACAGGGGTCTATCCACGCCTAACTGGTGTCTGATGCCTCTCATCTGCTCTTCGGATGGGGTACCAGCTTCAGGTCCGAGATAGAGAATTGCCAAATCTCCTGGTACTACTCGTATCAAGAAGAAAATAAGTGTAACGAGGATCAAAATGGTGGGGATAGTCAGCAGCACCCTCCGGATAGCATATGTTCACAAAGATTTCCTCCTATTTTTCCACTCGCTCTACTTGCTCAGCCAGACGTCCTGAAACTTCACATTAGTGAAGTGGTTGGGGTGAGGGATATAGTTATGGATCCGCCTGGACAGGACATAGATCTTCGCAGGCCAGATACCCATTCCCCAATAAGCCTTCTCCCAGATGCGGGATTCGAGCTGCCAGACCAACTCCCGCCGCTTCGCTGGGTCCAGCTCCCGCGACTGTAAATCGAAGAGTCGGGTAACCTCCGGGTCTTCGTAACGGGAGAAGCTTCTCGCAGCCCCGGGCATGCGCGCACCGAAGAAGGCATCCGGATCATCGTAGGGTGGCGCGTTGTAAATGATACCCATCTCACCCTCACCCAAGTTTCGTAAGGAGCTGAGCCAAGTGCTGGTGTCCACCACGCTGTGATCAACCGTAATGCCAACGCGGGCAAGCTGTTCGATGTAGTAAACGCCCATAGAGAGATAAGGATAGGGCACGTTACGATTGATTAGCTTCAGGCGGAGACCACCTGCATAGCCCGCCTCCTTTAGCAACTCCCGTGCTTTCTTACGGTTGCTCTCGGCGTCCGTCCCCCAGCCGGGGAGCTTTTGGAACCTATCGTCGGGCATCTCCCAGACGGAGTTGGGACGCCCCCATTTGCCAACGTAGCGAATACCACCGATATCCTTCAGCGCTTTCACCATCCCATAGGCGTCGATGGCATAATTGATGGCCATCCGCACCTTCACATCGTCAAAGGGTTTTTTTCTCACGTTAAAGACCAAGTCCAATATAGTTAGCCAGTCAATCTTAACCACCCGTACCCTCTTGGGCGCAGCAGCCTCTATCTGCTCAACTACCAGGGGTGGTAGGCTCCGCAGTTCTGCATCGGCTCGCCCGGAGATGAGTGCAGCCGCCCGCGCTTGGGTGCCGCGGATGATGGCGAAGCGTACCTCATCCATGTAAGGTCGGCCGGGAATAAAGTAGTCATCGAAGCGTTCCAAATCCAGGCTGACATTGGGTACATGACTCTTGAACTTAAACGGGCCTGTGCCCATAATTTTATTTTTGGGGTAGTCTTTGTCCCGCTCCAGCATGGCCTTGCTGTAAATATGCAGAAATGGGCTGGCCATGTGAGTGAAGAAGGAGGGGGTCGGCCGGCTCAGACGGAACACCACCGTCAGATCGTCCGGTGTCTCAATACGCTCCACTGTCTTCAGGAGATGGCTCCACGCGCCGACAACGCCCTCCGGCGGATTTTTGATGCGCTCCATGGTGGCCTTCACATCAGCCGAGGTTAATATGCTTCCATTGTGGAAGTGGACGTTGGGGCGGAGTCTAAAAGTGTAAGTCAAACCATCCTTGGAGATCTCCCATTTTTCTGCAAGGTCTCCGATAATTTTAGGGTATTCTTTTGGATCAAACTGGAGCAACGTGCTGTAAGCTGGCCCAGTTGGTTGAGCAATTCTGAAGCTGCCTGTCTGGTGGGCATCGTAATGGGCCGGATCGTCAGCGTGGGCCAACACCAGGATGCCCCCACGCTTCGGCGTCTCCTGCGCTGATAAAGCGCCCACTGCTGACACAAGCGTCAGCGCAAAAATGCACAACAGAAATGGTACATATTTCTTCATAGCGACCTCCTTTTCCTTTCATTGGCAAAAGTTAGTTAGGGATAAAAGAGGGTGGTTTGCACATCTCCAAAAAAGATCAGGTTCCCAGCACGGTGCGGGTTGCTTTGATAATACTCTGACAGAAGAACTGGAGCAGTGAGCCGGTGGACTGGACCAATACCATTTGCACTCCGTGGTCGTAAAGGCGTTTAATCCGCTTAGCGATGGATTCCGCGTCCTGAAACTGATAGCCGGTGTTACCCATCAGGTAGAGATCGTACTTCTCGGCCAGCCGGGCTGCTTGATCCACCACCCTCCACACATCAGGATGTTCGTAGTCGAAGGGGTGACCCAGGATACGGGAGGCATCAGAAATGGCGATGCAGATAGCCTTAAGTCCAGGTACTTTGCAGATCTCCTCCATGTTCTTGAGAGATCCCTCGCTCTCCAGCAAGGGCACCAGCAGCGTCTTTTCCGCCATCTTTTTCTGTACCTCGGCGTATTTACGCATATCTTCGGCAAAGGGCATCACATGGATGTTACGGTGCCACTCCTTGCAAACCTCCACAGCCTTCTCCACTATTTGCGGCGTGTCCACTGATACCGCAACTCCGGTCGCACCAATGCCCAGTGCGCGTGTGATGTCCACCAAGACATGGGGGTCCTCTCCTGCAGCCCATGGGTTTGAAGGCACCCGGATCAGGGGGCTTATACCCCAGGCCTTGGCTGCCCTGACCATGTTGGCTGCCAGACTCCAGTCCGTGGACTCGAACATCAAGTCGATACACACCCAGTCAAACCCTGCGTATGCCAATGTCTCCACTACCTCAGGGCTTGCCGTCACCTCAAGGATGCCTAAAGAAAGACGTTTCGCTTTCATTGCTTCTATCAATTTGTCCATAGTATTACCCCCAAAAATAAAGTCATTACGCATACTATTAAAAAAATCTTTTTAAATTATAGACATTATTATTTATAATTTGTCAAGTAATAAATCAGCGAGTTTTATTGTGTTTTTATCAGTTGTTTTCTCTGCGTTCACCTTGCAATTACCTGAATTTCGCATATCCACACCTACTGTCCCGGCTTAAAGTTTTCCGTCCAGTCTAAAAGATCCGCTGGATTTTTTTTAAGCATGATATCGATGTCCCCTTCCTTGAAGCCGAACCTTAAAAGCGTATGGACAAACATCCGCATACCCTCGATTGGATGGGCGTTGTGCATCTGCCCTAAGTCTGTAGACACCACACATCGATCCGGTCCCACGCGTCTGATCCCCTCCACAATCATCTCGGGTGGACATGGAAACTTTGCCTGATTGGATGGCATACAGTCACTAAAGCTGTGTTCGATGAAAGCCCCTATTTTTGCCAATTTAGCCTGCTGCTCAATGGAAAGGCGGGGGCAATAGTGTTCGGCGTGGGTAATGAGAATCTTTTTAACTTTTTTCTTTATAGCCGTAGTCACCAATAGCTCGATTTCTTCTCCTCCGAGGTGACCCGTGGCCAAGACAACATCCTTGTCTGCAATTATCTCGCAAATCTCTTCAACTTGAGGAAAAAGTTTTCCATCCTTAGAGAGACGAATTCCCTTTATTGCTCGACCCTGCAACTCTAATGGAGCGGAACTGGGTAAAGGCCTTCCCATGACTTGAAGATGGTAATCGGCGTGGAAAGTGGGCATCCATACTATCTTTGCCCCCAAGACGATGGCGCAGTGAACGGCTTCGGGATTTAAGCCTCCCACCCAGTGATTCAATACAATTCCCGTGCCGATTTCAATACCGGGAACCAAACGATTCAGGGCGGCTAACGTCCCCGCATTGTAAAATGTGGCCTGTTTTATTACGATGCCTCGATAACCCGCCTCTAACGCTTGGGTGCTTATCTCATATTCATCCTGGGGGCGCTTGACTATATCCGGATTACAATGAATATGCATATCGATAGCGCCCTTTAGAATCTCATAACCTCCCCACATTTTTTCACTCCTTTCGCACTTGTAGCTTACGGTTTAACATGACAAATTGTCCGGTTCCCTGACATCCTGCATCCATTGGCAAGAAAAACTTTAGATCGAAAAGCGGAGTCAAATCCTCATGATATGTGCTGATCATGACAGGAATGAAAATGTAAATCAATCTTTTTGATACAGTACTGGGCGGGTAGACGAGGGAAATTGATCATCCTCGCCCCACACAGATCCGGACATAGGCGATTACCGCATCCGTCTCTTCATGCCATGGACTTGCTACGCGACTAAAACGCCATGACGCACACGCAGATGCAGAAAACCGCCCTAGACAGCTTCGCTACCCTCTGAAGTCTCGTTGATATGCGTGTGGGTCACGATGTTCCCGGCATCTTTCCCTCCAAATGATCCATGACCCGGCACTCCCTTCCACTCCTCAGGTTCCCCTGAATCAAAGGTACTATGGAGCACTCCGACGCTTGGCCGGGCGGGATTGGTTACCCGCTGGGCCCCTCCGAAAGGTTTCAGTTCAGCAGCTTCCCGCCTCCCGTCCCCCTTTCCCAGGCTTTGCCTGGCGCACTCCGGTTAAAATGCTTACCATTTTCGCAAATTTTTATCAATTTGAGGAAAATCCGCGAGGTTGCAGTCATGATTTCGCACGTGGCCAGGGCGACTCGTTTTTCTGGCCAGCCAATTAACAAGAGGACTTCTCCTCTCTGCCTGGTGTCGCTGGATCTCATCTCCTCATGATAGGGGATATTAGGGCAGATAATAAACAATGATTGGATCAGTTGGTTGACTTAATGGTTTGCCATTCACTCTTTATGACATGGATACAAGTAAAGGTAAATTGTTCTGGCCATCCGCAATCTAACGAGATAAACTCTCATTTAAACGCGACATGGATAATCTCCAATGAATTCGCAGGGTTTATGATAGAGGCTGATTCTATATAACCTATCAATGCAAAACGGAAATTATCATCATCAGCGCCCTGAGCTTTCTTGATTTCCCAAGGCCGATACAGTCACGCATTCCATCTTATCATGATGCAATAGTTCTTTTTCCTATTCTTTTCTGAAAACTATCATTACGTTTTCATCAAACCATTCGATTTTGTTAAGATCCTTAAAATGATAACATATCTTCTTTTTAAAATCCTCTAAGGCCTGCTTAAAAGCATCTGCCGGATAAAGAGATAAGGTGGAGTAATGTTTGCTTTCGGCCTTTTTTAGGAGTTGGACCAACGTTGCACGTCGTTTGAATTTGAAGAACTCAATCGACAAAAGGTAGACGAAGGAGAGCGAATCCATCCACTGCTCAACTTGCGAAATGTCGTACAAGCGTTTTTCCTTTTCCGAAAAACCAGGGAAGAACCGCCCCCAGATACTTCTAGCGTTTTGACTTTTCAATCGGGTATAAATAAAAATATAGCCATTCTCCTTCAATGTATTGGTGGCTTTGTGCAAGAAAATTATCGGATCGAAATGATGAATGGCGTTAAAGGTGAAAACGCAATCCATGGAACCATCAGGTAAGTGCAAGTCTGATATATCGACCTGAAGGGTTGAGAAATTTTCCACCCCGTGTCGTTTCAAATACCGTGAAGTTTCCGTGATCATAGAGATATTTACATCAGTGCAGGTAAGGTGGAGCCCCGGGATATATTGAAACATGAGCAAGCAATATCTTCCTCCGCCACAACCAACATCGACCGCCTTGACTGTTTCTTTGTGTTTAACTTTCTCTCGTATATACAAAATCGGATCCACGTCAGTAGATCTCATTATATTGTATGAGGTGGATATCTTGGAAAAATGCTCATGCATCTGATTTCTGTAATCATTCATGAGGCGTACCCCATTCCCAAGACAAAAATTAGTTAGTTTCCATCCGGAAACTATAATTTATTGAATTAATTACAAATTAATTAC
>CAZTAS010000247.1:0-8852 GCA_964611635.1 uncultured Thermodesulfobacteriota bacterium | reverse complement strand
GACAAGGTTTTCGCCCTCCTATTTGACCACTGGGAGTGACCAGGAAAAGCTTATATGAAACCCGTTGAGACAGCCTCATTTACTCATGAAAGGGTATTGATGAGCATAACTCCAGCGGGTTCGCATGGTTTTCGGGAAAGGTCAAATTATGAAACGTTAGGCATCAGGAGGGATTCAGAATTTTAACAGCCTTGATTTCACGTTACCTATTCAGAAATGCCATCTTTTGGCTCAAAAGGCTGGAGTTAAAATGACACCAAGCACCAAGATCGACCTCAATCACAATAAAATCGCCCGCATCGAAGGTCTGGATGAATTGGCGGCGGTGCTGTTCCCCGGTAATAAAACGCATCAGAAGGTCTTTCTCGCTATTTTTGTGGAGCTCAAGTGCGGTGAGGGCGGTTTCCTGTCACACCTCTCTCCACTGACTGAAAAATACGGCTTCTCAGAGCGGACCTTGGAGACTGTGAGAGCCAAAATGCGCCGCATGGGCCACATTGACCATGTCTCCCGCTTCAACAAGAGTTATGGCTATCGTGAAGGCTGGGTTTTCTCTAGTAGATTTCAGCGTACCGTGAATCGGCTTGGCGAGTTGTGGTTGCTTTTCAGAGAACGAAAAGGTGAAACTCAAGAGAAAAAGGATCGTGATCTATTCAGATACCTATGAACCTATTTGGCCTTGAAATCGAAGAATCCCATTCTACTCTAATTCCCATGGCGGATAAGCAAAATCCATGTTCTCACTATTAGATCGTCTTGTGCTCCTTAATAATCCGGTGCAAAGGAATCTGATGCCCTACCGCCAGCTACAACGTAAACGTGATCAGGCTTCGACTATTCTACCTCCTGCCGGAAGGTCGCGTTCGTGGTAGGATCATATCAAAATTTCTTCTGTCCAACCGACTCTTACCAGATCGATTCGGCGGGGATCGCTGATCCCCACTTTGTGTTTGATGTCTGCATACAGGACATGGTGAGTGCGCGCTGGGAAAGGGGTGTCTTCCTTGAAATAATCGTGGCGCCTGGCTGAAAGAAGTTGCGCGCCGATGCTGTCCACTGCTACCGGGTCAGATGAGAGAAAGATGCCTTTGTAATCCCACTGGTACTTGGGGCTGTAATGATGGGGGCCGCGGCCATGAAAAAGTGGCCGGAGAGCCACAAGAATGTTGAGTCTTGTCTTATCTTTCACGATGGGCAGCATCCATATGTGCCCGAGGTCTTCGCAGGAATTCGGGTGATAACTGGATGGAGAGGTAACAAACATGATGTAGTTTTTCAGGCACCCACCAATACCCGACCAATGATGGGTACGTAATGGCCGAACATTCACTAATGTGGTGCATCCCGCCAGGGTATCATGGGCACCCCAGTCGTCTATCCGAATCCTATCCCCGGAAACCCCCGTGTCAATGATTCGACGTCGGATGGCAGCCTCCAATTCTTTGGGAGTGGGGAGATATGTCCACACATTGCTTTTGATCCCGACGAGGTCCCCCGGCCTGATGAGCTGTCTCCAGGCTGATGCGGCGTCGTGAGTTCCCAGCAAGGCTTTCATGCCTTCATCCAGCATGTGTTGAATAACCGGTGCATTGGGGTTCCCGTTCCTGTCGATGGCGTCCGGATGGCGCACCAAAATGACTTTGGAACGCTTCGTTCTTTCAGAAGAGGCCGCCTCAAACAACTCTTTCCCCACAACGGCTGCCACTGCTGAGTATGTGGTTCCCCGCAAAAAATCGCGGCGCGTGATGGCCCTATCTTTTCCGTTCATGGCGAAGCTCCCTTTCTCTGGCGCACGCTTTCCAGCAAACTACGGGCACTCCTCAGGCTGGGAGCGTCAAAGACCATGGCCAGTAACGTATCAAGGGACATTACAGCCGTCCATTTCTTGTTTTCGGTCTGAACAGCGCTCTCAACAGCTTCCGGCATGTATGCTTGCATAAAACTTTCATATGCCTTTTTTGTATGCTCTCTGGATGGATATTGGACGACGAGAAGGTATGTATTGCCCTCTCCCAGGACGTATCGTGCCAGGGCTGCTCTGGTCCGGGGGTCAAGAAGGAGAATATTTCTATCGGCAATATAGTAATGATGGTTCAATAACGAGTAATTGTAAAGGTAGCGGAGAGACCTTTCTATCCGCCCCTCACGGGGCAATACTGACAATAATGAGGGCTTTTCGCCAACGGATAGAACGGCATCGGCTACAGCCCTTGCCAGGGGAAAAAGCGCCTTCTTGCTCTCCGGAGTCTCCTCAAGAGCCGTGATGGAGACGAAAAATCGTCCCTTGAAGAAGCGCAGCAATCCCGCTTCATATTCCGATTCCTGCCCGATTCCGATGTCATCACCTTCGCGCTCGGAGGCGAACACACCATAAGCATCTTCAGGAGTGCCCATATCAAAAACATTCAGGATGATGTCCGCTTCTCCCAGTTTTGAATAGGTATGGACACGAGCCTCACGAAATCCATATGCCAGATAAAGTTCTGCGCCCCCATCAATATACTGAAACAATGTCTTGCGGTCATACGTACGGGCTTTGGCATCTTCAACCCAGCCGTTTATTTCTTTCGGGATACTGCCCATGAGAGTTCCCTGCTTTGCTGTGGCACATGATGAGATCATAGTCATTACCAGCAGAGGTATGAGAAAATCCTGAATAGTGTCGCGTCCAAAGGTGACCAAAACCACATGACTCCTTTATAAAATTGCTACCTTGACTAGAAAAGGCCACATCATCATGCTCCTGAGGGCCAAACCCCATTCATTTTGGTCCTTTCCACGCTGAGTCAGAACAAAGAGTAATCTGGACGATGGGCCATCAGCAGAATGAAAAGAGCCGTAAGCCCCCAGGAAGGCGATGCGTATTGCATTATAAAAAGCACCAGGTGCAGAGTCAAGCCAAAAAAGTCCAGAATTCCTTTACCTTTCTCTTAATAGATCACCACTTATGGCTCACAAAGCCATGGGATAGAATACCGCCAATATCCATGGTAACTTTTATCTTGACCCATGGGGTGGTTTCCAACGACAATAAAGGGTAATTATTCTTCACGGCTATCTTGGAGAGGAGATTCATGCCATGGATTCTTATGAGGTGATCAGGACATGTCGTTCTGTAAGATCTTACAAGTCGGAGTCAGTTCCATAATACGTATTGAAACGAGTATTGAAAGCTGCACGGATTGCACCGTCTGGAGAAAACAAGCAGCCAACAAGGTTTATTCTAGTATTTGATCCAAAGTGTAGGAATCAGAGCGCGCAGCTCTGCAATGCCCAGTGCTTTATATCTCAGGCCCCAGTGGTGGTAGCCGCCTGTGGCCGGCACGTCCGATTTAACTGCGGCGGACACATGGGGAAGCTCTCAATCTTGGTGGATGTCGCCATTGCCGTTGATCATCTCACCCTGGCAGCCAGGGCCGAAGGATTGGGCACATGCTGGATCGGCTCCTTCGACAACGGTGGTATCAAGAAATTCCTCAGAGTCCCCGATGATTTCCAGGTCGTTGCCCTGACGCCACTTGGGTATCCTGAAGGGAACCCTTTTGTCGAGACCACCAATCGGTTGTCTCTGGGCCAGTTGGCGTGCGAAGAGGAATGGAAATTCTAATTACATAAAGCTCTATCACTTGGCCCATTAGGAGGTTCAAACATCGCTATAACTGACAGACCTGTCAGTTGCATTGTCCAGATGCTCTGCCAGCTGGCGGCATGTACTGCTTGTCAACTTCTGCTGAAGGCCGTCTCGACAGCAGGTATGAAGTGTTGATCCCTGTGAAACAACCAATGGCATAAGTGCCCCATATACCGCTATTGAAATTTCTCCCCTGGTGATATAATGACAATAATCAATGATTGTAGCGCATACGTTCCATCGAACAAGGTCTTGAGAGTCTCGTTGACTAGTGGCAGCCAGGTGCTTCACGCTCGATTCAAGACAAAAGGGTCGCTGAGCTTATTCGCCGGACCTTGGAGATAAGGCACTAAAGATATCATCCGCTGATACGGCCACTCCATAGCCCGGAAAACGAAGCTGACGAAATCCACGATGCAACGTGTGGCGGGGGACTTCGGCCTTCATCCGCATCGAAAAAAACGTTTCAAACTCTTCACCGATTCATTCATTGTTGAGAAGGTCTCGGACATGAAGAGACCATGGAACAGCGCAAGAAATGTCCAGGGAGGGCGACATGAAGCACAATGAAAAAGGAAAGGAGCATGATTGCCGGCAGGGAGTAACACGGCGTGAATTCCTTACGATAGTGGGAGCAGGGGCCGCCGGGGCGGCGGCCGTTGGCATGGATAAGGCTGAGCACACAGCCGAACTGGTAGAGCGTGGCGAGATGACAAGGGTAAGCCTTCTTATCAACGAGCGCCGGCACAGCCTTGTGGTCGAACCGCGGTGGTCCCTCCTTTACGTTATCCGCGAAAAGCTTGGGCTGACCGGCACAAAGATCGGCTGCGAGCGGGGCGAATGCGGCGCGTGTACAGTGCTTATAGATGGACTGCCGCGTTATGCCTGCATGACGCTGGCATTGGAGGCGGAAGGTTCAAAGATCACGACTCTGGAAGGCCTTATGGATGGGGAGGAACTTGGCCCGGTCCAGCGGGCGTTCATGGAACACGACGCCTTACAGTGCGGCTATTGCACCCCAGGACAGATCGTGGCAGTGGAGGGCCTGTTGCTCGCCAACCCTCATCCATCTCTGGAGGAGATCCGGAGAGGCCTCAGCGGTAACCTCTGCCGCTGCGGCGCTTATGCGCACATCTTTAAAGCTGCTGAGCGCGCGGCTGCGCTTAAGGGGACCAGGGGAGGTAAGAGATGAAAGGAGAACTCACCGGAAATTACTACATCCAGGGAATTCCCGTGCCCGAAACGCCTGAGCCAGGCCAGTACCCGAAGCCCTGGAAAAAGACCGCCGTCGTTGGCAAGCGAATGCCCCGTATAGATGCCTACGAGCGGGTCAGCGGCTCTGCGATCTATCCCTCGGACACCATTTTACCGGACATGCTCTACGGCGCGATCCTTCGGTGTCCGCACGCCCATGCAATTGTCAAGAGCGTTGACGCCGGTGAGGCGGTGAAAATGCCTGGGGTTCGGGCCGTGATCACGGGAAGGAGTCCCGAAGCCGATGTACAATGGCCGCAGGCTCGTGGTGTCAATGTCAAACTTTTCGACCCGCGCTGCCGCTATGAAGGAGAAGAGGTGGCGGCGTTAGCCGCTGAAACGCCCTACCAGGCATGGGACGCGGTAAAAGCCATTAAAGTGGAATATGACGTTCTGCCCAACGTGGTGGATGAACGAAGATCCCTCGATCCTGGGGCGCCGGCCATCCATGAGGGCGGAAACAGGGTGGGCCAGATTCAGAGATACGAACGAGGCGACGTGGATATGGGATTTTCCGAGGCGGACGTGGTGCTTGAGGAATCATACAGAACCGAAAGCGAACTCCACACCCCCATGGAAGTCCACGGCTGCGTCACCAAGTGGGACGGGAATCGCCTCACAGTATGGGAGTCAGCCCAGGGTGTCTACTCAATCCAGTCCAGAATCGCCCAGGTTCTGGGCTTACCCCTGGCCCACGTGAGGGTCATCGGCCACTACATGGGAGGCGGCTTCGGCAGCAAGCTTCAGACCAGCAAGTACAGCATAATCGCCGCTCTTCTGGCAAAAAAAACCGCCAGACCGGTGAAACTCTTCCTCACCCGGGAGGAAACCTATCTTTGCGTGGGCAACAGGCCCCCCAGCAACATGAAGCTGAAAGCAGGCGTCAAGAAAGACGGAACCCTGACTGCCATGCAGTTTTCCTGCCTTGGCACCGGGGGTGCCTTCCCTGCCGGGGGGACCTCCCTTGTGGACTGGCAAATTCGCGACCTCTACAAGTGCCCCAATGTTCGGACCGAATCGGTGGATGTGTACATAAATGCTGGTCCCGCGCGCCCATGTCGAGCCCCCGGCCATCCCCAGGGCTCCTGGGCCCTGGAACAGATGCTCGATGCACTTGCAGCAGCCATCGGGATGGACCCTGTGGAGTTGAGATTGAAGAACATTCCCACTTACAGCCAGGCGAGGCCGGGTAATCCTCCTTATACTACGACCGGGCTCAGAGAGTGCCTTTTGGAGGGAGCCAGAGCCTTTGGATGGAAGGAGGCGCAGGAAAAAATCGCTGAGACCAAGGAGAGCGGATACATCAGACGCGGCGTGGGGATGGCAAGCTGTCTGTGGATAGCAGGAGGGGGAAGACCACCCTCCACCGTGATCGTAAAATTTTTCTCAGACGGCAGCGTCAACCTGAACATGGGAGCAAGCGACATAGGGACCGGCACGAAAACGGTGATGGCGATGGTGGTTTCGGAAGAACTGCAAGTACCCTTGGAAAAGATCCAGATCGAACATGCCGATACCGGCACCACCCAGTATGCCGCTCCCAGCGGAGGCAGTAAAACCGTTCCTACTGAATCTCCAGCTGTCCGCGCTGCCGCGTTTGATGCCAAAGAGCAATTGCTGAAGCTTGCGGCAGAGGACCTGAGGGTGGATGCCTCAGAGCTGACCATCAGGGGCAGCGAGATAGTGTCCCGGAGCGACCAATCCAAGAAGATTGGAGTCGCCGATGTTTCCGGCCTCAAACAGCGTGGAATGATAATTGGCGTTGGCTATCGTGGTCCCAATCCTGAGGGAAAAGTGGTGAACCCCTTCGCTGCCCAGTTTTGCGAGGTAGAGGGGAACATGAGGACCGGCGAGGTCAAGGTTCTTCGCTTCCTGAGTGCCAACGACAGCGGCAGGGTCATGAACCGGCTGACCTTTGACAATCAGGTTATCGGAGGTATCACCATGGGGATCGGTCTGGGGATGACCGAGGCTCGTGTACTGGATCGCGGCCAGACAGGCAAAATCCTCAGTAAAAACTGGCACGACTACAAGTTGCCCACTGCATTGGACGTGCCGGCGGATATAGTATCCGTACCCATTGAATTGGACGACCAGGAAGCCAACACCACCGGTTCCAAAGGGCTGGGAGAGCCGGTAACCATCCCAACAGCGGCGGCTATCGCCAATGCTGTATACAACGCCACCGGTATCCGGGTCACCGCAACACCGATCAATCCCGTGCAGCTTTCCCAGATGCTGGCAGTACAAAGGAAGGGGGGATGAGTCATGCTGTCGGACTTTGCTTACGTTCGAGCCGGATCGCTCAAAGAGGCTATTGATCAACTTTCATCGAAGAATGCCAGGATTCACGCGGGCGGCACTGATCTGCTTGGCTGCCTGCGTGACGGCGTCTTTACTGCTAACACGGTGGTGAGCATCAGTCGGATTGAGGACCTGCGCGGCATTCGCCCCACAGGGGATGGAGGTCTGAGAATCGGAGCACTGACCACAATCTCCGAAGTGGCGCACAGCAGGCTGATCAAGGATACCTATCAGGCCCTGGCACAGGCAGCATCTGAGGCGGCAAGCCCTCAGTTGCGTAACCAGGGGACTATCGGCGGCAACATCTGCCAGAAGCCGCGCTGCTGGTACTACCGAGGAGAGTTTCACTGCATTCGCAAGGGCGGAGACACCTGCTTTGCATATAAAGGAGAGAACCAGTTCCATTGTATATTTGGCGGCGACATGTGCTTCATCGTCCATCCCTCTGACACCGCGCCCGCTCTGGTGGCTCTGGAGGCACGGGTTCGCACAGTCGGCCCTGGAGGTAACAGAATAGTGCCGATGGAACAATTCTTCGTTCTTCCCAGCGAAGACGTTCAGAAGGAGACGGTACTCGAACCAGGGGAGATTGTTACCGAAATCCTCCTGCCGCCTCCGAAGATGGGGGTGTGCAGCTACTACCGAAAGGTGCGGGCCCGCCGGTCCTGGGATTTTGCCCTGGCTGGAATAGCGCTGGCGGTGCAGTTCAATGGCAGGATTGTGGAGTGGGCCCGGGTGGTGCTGAGCGGCGCAGCGCCCATTCCCTGGCGCTCAAGAGAGGTGGAGGAGGTCATCACCGGCAGGCCTCTGAAGGCCGAAACCATAAAGAGGTCGTCCGATGCTGTGGTGAAGAATGCCGAACCACTTGAGCACAACGGCTACAAGATTCCTTTTTTCCGAGGTCTCCTCGAAGAGGTATTGTCCTCGCTCCAAAAGGCATGAGGAATAATCCCTAGAACCTATTATCAAATTGACCGACTGAGAAGAGAGCTGGGCTTGTGTTAATAAATGCAACAGAGAAGAGAAAGTGAAGCTTGCGTTGAGTTAAAACATAAGCCTTGAAAGACAGTAAGGTTTATTAGAATTCCTGGTCTTTTTTCTCCATCTGAGAGATTATACGACACAGTTCTCTATTCACATCGTCCAGCTTCTTCTCTAACTTCCGTTTTGCATGAAGATACTTCCTCAAAAGTCTCACATCGATCATGATCGAAGGTAATCATCACAAGTATAAAAAGCTTTCGTTCTGACACTACTCAAGAATGGTAAATCTCTTTACGCTGCGTGTTTGCGATCTTCCTCCCGTGCGTAAATCACGACTATTCCGGAAGCGATTGCCAGGCAGATCAAAAACGCTGTTTTTTTGAACTCCCACTCTGACCGTGACATGCCCACGGTACCTTGCCAATTCGATGTCCACAATACTTCGCCTGACCGGGTGTCCACAATCATTGTAGTCAGGTGCAAACGATGCGCGGCACCGGGCATTTCGTTCCTCTGGATACTGCCAGTTAAGATCGCTTCAGACTTTGGCTGGGCAGTCGTTATTTCTTTTGGTATTTCTTTCAACTGTCTGCTCAGCTTATCGAGAGACCATTTTCCCCTTTCAACCCAAATTTTGCAGTTGAAAGTCCTTTGCCTCTACGACCTTGATTTTTCAAGG
>CAZTAS010000246.1:0-8969 GCA_964611635.1 uncultured Thermodesulfobacteriota bacterium | reverse complement strand
CAAAGTGCCAGGGGCATCGAGTCTCGGTTGTCTGGGCATATAAACGCCCTTATCCATTTTGATCTAGGTTGTCAAGTTTAATCAGAAACAACGTCCCTTTTCCTTCTTTGATTCACTATCCGGCCTCGGGACTCTATAGTGTTTGATTTGGAAAAATCAGAATTTTTGTTTGACAAATCTTTCCCAATATTATACGGTATGCGGTATACAAAATACTTTAGGCCTGTTTAATATCCTATGAGAGTGATATTATTAATTAATTGAATATGGCCATATTCAAGAAATGCAACTCATGATTCCATAAAGAGTTAAGGCCTAGAAATACTCCAACTTATTGAGATTATAGGAATTATGAATTCCAGCATAGCTCTTTATGTTTCTGATATATTTGGAGATGAATATTGATGAAGAAGACCCTGTATGCCCATAAAGCGTAGGTACTGAGAATGTGTCGGCATCAAGTTATCCTAAATTTAACAGGCTAAATTTATATATTTTTGGTTGAATGGAAAAATTAGACTCTATCAAACGGCCCGAATCTTTAATGAAACTGGCCTATAAAAAGTTACGGGACGCCATTCTGGCCAACCAACTGATATCTGGCGAAATTTATACTGAGAAAGAGCTGGCAGATCAGTTGAAGGTTTCCCGGACTCCAGTTCGAGAGGCACTTCGAGAATTGTCTGCCGAAGGCCTAATCGAATCCATTCCCGGACGTGGAATAGAAATCAAATTCTTTACAGAACGCGACCTAATGGAAATTTACGAAATACGCAAAGCTCTTGAGGTTGCCACCGTCGAAAAGATAGCAAGTAACCCTAAGGGTAACGACTTAACTATCCTCAAGAAGTTTTTGAAAGAGGAGCGGAGAGCCTTGGCCGAGGCTAGATACCGTGAGTTTATTAACATCGGCCGCTCATTTCACTTTGAACTCTGCATGATTGGCGGCAACAGGCGTATGGCGGGTATTTTAGATGGAGCATGGAACATGATTCAAATCGCAGGTGAGCTAGCTGTTTCGGCTTCCACTAGAGGCAAAGCGATAACGGAAGAGCATCAACAAATTTTTGATCACTTGTGCAAAGGAGAAATAGCGGAAGTCAAACAGGCCATGATTCACCATCTGGATCAAAGCTTAGCAGGTGCATTGAATTCTATAATTCAACGGAAGTATCAAAAGGCTAATGGTTTAGTATCGGGGACATTGGGTCTCTAGGGGGCGTAGGTAAATACTATAAATGACCTAGAAGAAAGGAGAAAGTGATGAAAAAACACGGTTTCACGGCTCTAGCTTTAGTTCTCGTACTGGTATTTAGTCTGTCGTTGGTTGTAACAACAGTCAATGCTGCAGACATTCCCGAGGCACTTGAGAAAATCAAACCCAAAGACTTTCCCCGCAAGCCAATTGAGTTGCTGGTGGTTTATCCGGCCGGTGGAGGAATGGATGTGACAGCTCGTGTCCTGGCAAAACATTTGCCAAAATACGTTGGCACCAAATGCATTGTGATCAATAAAACCGGTGGTGGTGGCATGGTTGGCCACAGCTTTATCACCAGAAGTGCAAAGAATGACGGGTACACAATCGGCGTTCTGGCCTCATCGCTTGTAACCGATGACCTTACGCGCGCAAAAGGAAAATGGAGCTACCGGGATGTGGAGTGTTTGGCTTATATCAACTTTACACCGCTAACTTGGGTCGTTAGAAAAGATTCCGAATTTGGAAAATACTCATTAAAGGAAATTATTGATTACGCAAAGAAAAACCCTAATGTGCTGAAAATTTCCATGATTAAAGGCATGGCTTTTCAGTTTCTTGTCGAGCAAGTGCAGATGACCACCGGAGCGAAATTCAACATGGTTGGGTTCCAAGGAGGCGCACCTTGCATTACCGCGTTATTAGGCGGCCACGTAGACGTTGGCACTGGCTTTCTTGGAGAGTATAAAGGCCATCTAGGGCCGAATGGTAACATTAGACCGATCGCTCAGGCAGGCCCGGGACCATATCCTTATCTGCCCGGTGTTCCTAGTTTTAACGAAGTTCTCGGGGTAAAAGACATTATATTTGGTGCCGACCGGTTCTGTGCCGTGCCCAAAGGGATCTCCAAGGATCGAGCCGTATTCCTAGAAACTGCAATCCGCATGGCCCTGAAGAATCCCGAACTAATCAAGGACTACGACAAAATAGGCATCAATGTTGACCAGAGATACATGAATGCCGAAGAAACACAAAAGTACATAGATGACTACTATGCCATGCAGAAGAAACTGTTTAAAGCCATAGGCAGAATTAAATAATTGATCATGAGGAGTCGATTGTAGTTAACCGGGTCTCATGCCCTCATCGACCGTAGGGGGTTGGTCGTGGTCACAACTGTCCGGGCTATTATCTATATCGGAATTTGATACCAAGGGCCGGAATCAAAGGCAACCGCTCTCAGCAAGATCGATAACTTGTGCTGGGGAAGAGGAGGGGATCATCTCTAGATCTAAAAGAACGTATTTTGGAAACAGCTTGTGATCCCTTGATAAATCTAAACAGAAAATAACCATAACATTGGGGGAAAAAAGAGATGGCAAGACCGATGACTATCACGGAAAAAATATTGGCCTATTCTGCTGGGCTAAATGAGGTTGTTCCTGGCCAACAGGTCAACTGTAAGATTGGTTTGGCCTATACCATGGATTTTTTGGCTAAGGTGGTTTTTGACCATTTAGATGAACTGGGCACTGGAAAGGTTTTCGATCCGGAAAAAGTGGTTGTGATTTTCGATCACAAAGTGCCACCGGTTAACAGCAACGACGCTAATTTACATAATCTCGTGCGAAAACAAACCAAGAAATATGGCGCCAAATTGTATGATATAGGGCAACACGGGATGATGCATCATGTTGTGGCAGAAGAAGGTCACTTGGTTCCGGGAATTATCGCATTAGGGACTGATTCTCACGCCCCGACAGGAGGAGCCTTAGGGGCGGTGGTTATGGGTATAGGGGCAACTGATATTGCTGTCGCCATGGCGACGGGTGAATTGTGGCTACGGGTACCTGAACCGGTCAAGGTAGTTGTGGAAGGGGATTTCCCCACAGGCGTTATGGCCAGGGACATTATGGCCTTTTTATTTCGTGAGAAAGGGTGGGATGGCACGGAAGCCAAGTGGACTTACAGAGCCATTGAATTCACAGGAGAAGCCATAAAACAAATGAGTATGGATGAAAGATTCTCTCTCTGCAATTTCGTTTCAGACTCGGGTGCTAAAAACAGTATCATTGCCCCAGACGAGATTACGCTCGCCTATGTAAAACCTCGGGCCAGAGGGGATTTTCAAATCTTCCAGAGCGACCCTGATGCTTCATACGAGGAGACGATTTCAGTAGAGGTTAACAGTTTGGTACCCCAGGTGGCATGTCCGCACAGTCCGGATAATGTAAAAGATGTATCTGAGGTCGCCGGAACCAAGGTGGACCTTGCCATTATCGGCTCCTGTACAAACGGCCGTCTTGGAGATATTCGAACTGCGGCCCGAATTCTTAAAGGTCGAAAAGTTCATCCAGACGTTAGAATGGTTGTCTCTCCCATCTCCCAGCGGATTTACAAACAAGCCCTGGATGAAGGTTTGTTCTCTATTCTGGCTGAATCCGGAGTGGTGATCGGCCCATCGACGTGTGGCGTTTGCCATGGTGGCCAGTTAGCTGTCTTAGGAGACGGCGAAGTAGCGATTGCGGCTACTCCTCGCAATATGAGGGGTAGAATGGGGAGTAAGGACGCAGAGATCTATTTGGCCAACCCCGCTGTGGTGGCTGCCTCGGCAATCACAGGAAAAATCACTGATCCAAAACAATACATGAATTCATAAGAGGGAGGATCGTTTCATGGCAAATGAAAAAAATATAAAGGGGCGGGCATGGGTTTGTGGTGACTACACCGATTCATACCAAATTCTGCCTCAGCAATATTGGCATGGGGGAGACCAAATAGGACACCTGAATCCAAATGAACTGGGCAGGCATGCCATGGAAGGCGCGGATGCTTCATTCGCCCGGGATGCTCGGGATGGAAAATACCAGTTTATCGTTGCCGGGAAGAATTTCGGTGGAGGAGGAAAAAGCATTGAGCACCCAATCATTGCTGTCAAAGGGGCAAACGTTAAGGCTGTGATCGCTGAAAGTGTATCGCGATATTTCTTCAGGAATGCCATTGACAATGGTTTGCCCACGCTGGTCTGCGAGGGTATCACCAAAAGGGTCAGCACTGGAGATCAACTTGAAGTCAATCTCAACACGGGTGAGATTCACAATATCACCACTGGTGAAAAGATGAAAGTTCAGCCTCTCTCGACCCTCGTTCTAGATATCCTAGAAAAAGGCGGCTACATAAACTACACCAGGGACAAAATAAGCAAAGTGTAACTATTAGAATGTAATCTTCGCTTCGAAGATGACTGATTTAGGAGGACCCATGAGAAAAAATATCATGAAGAAAAAGCTGAATTCTGGTCAAGTGGTGCCGGGTGTCGTCATCAATGAAAGCTCTCCGGATACGGTAGAGCGGTTGGCCTTGATTGGCTTTGACTGGATTTTCATCGACTGCGAACACTCGGTGTTGAGTGAGGAGAGCGTCAGCAGGCTTGTCATGGCGGCTGATCTCAGGGGTATCACGCCGTTAGTGCGTGTCCCCTTGAACGTTCCTGAATTGATCCTACGTTACATGGACGCTGGGGCCATGGGAATCATCGTACCAGGCATGAATTCCCGGGAAGCTGCTGAAACCGCAGTCAAAGCGGTCAAATACCAGCCCCAGGGAGAGAGAGGTCTATCAAGTGTGAGAGCGGCCGATTTTGGCTTGAGCGGTCCATTGGGGGAGTATGTAAAGGCGGCCAATGAGGAGACTATGATATTGGGTGTCTTGGAAGATAGTAAGGGGGTGGAGAATATTCGTGATATCCTTGAAACGGAAGGCTTTGATGGCGTTATTATTGGGACAAACGATCTCTCAAATTCACTGGGAGTGCCTGGACAAACAACTCATCCAAAGGTGTTGGAGGCTATCGAAAAGATCCTCGCAGCGGGAAAGGCAACAGGCAAACCAATTGGAGGTGTGCTTCGTCCTGGTGAGACCCCTAAACAGTACATTGACCAAGGATTTAGGATCCTCTTAACAAGCGCGGCAGGCCTTTTGGCAGGCGCGGCCAAACAGTTCATAAAAAGTATTCCTAAACAATAACGATTACCACAACGTCTGATCGAGCTTATTGATCATGGAGTTTGACTTTCTGTAGGTGGATAGATTTTTATTAAGGTCACCTTCTTACACAAACTCGCGAACAACTCTTAGCGAAGGAAAGCCGGTACCAGACGTCATGGACTGTCAACGAAATTGAAAAAACAACCTTGCGTTATCAGTGGTGCGGTCATTCTGGCCTTTTGTGGGTTGGCTTTTTTCTTGAGCAAGGATATAGCCAGTCGCGCGCGATCGTTCCCTGGGGTGATATTGGTTTTGATGGTCGTTCTGAGCGGGATTTTGATATTCAATGGTTTACGCGGGAGAGCCATCAGGAACAAAAGTCTGACTAAACCCGAGTCGACATTCCAAGGTAAGGCCATTGCGCATCAAGAATCGGAGGAAGGGTCGGCACCTTCCTCCGAAACAAATCCTATGGCTCAGCATCAAGAGTCAGAAAAAGAGAATGCATTTTTAACCATTGGAACATTATCAATAGCAGCGACATACGTTTTATTTCTGCCTTTTTTGGGCTTTATTCTTTCGACGCCTATATTTATATTCATTATGTTGGCATTTCTGGGGATGCGAAGATATGGCATCATGATTTTTGTTTCTGTGGTGACCACCTGCCTAGTTTTTTTTGTATTTAAGACAGTGATGTACGTTTCCATTCCGGGAGGCATTTTCGATCCAACAGAGTTCATGTATCAATATCTCATACCATAACCAATAAAACATATCTGAGCAAGTGTAATGATCGAAAACATTCTGGTAGGCATGTCTACGGCTTTGACGCCGTTTAACTTGTTAGCCGCCACAATATCGACAGCAGCGGGGATTGTCGTGGGAGCTCTGCCTGGGTTGACGGCGACCATGGGTGTAGCCTTGCTGGTTCCTATCACTTTTGCTATGGAACCGGTGACTGGTCTCATTATGCTCAGTGGCATTTATTGTGGCGGGATATACGGTGGTTCCATTACCGGCATTCTTCTCAACACACCGGGGACGCCTGCGGCCATCATGACGATGCTTGATGGCAACAAAATGGTCAAAAAAGGTGAGGCGAAACAGGCGTTGTCCACGTCCATCTTGGCTTCTTTTGTCGGGGGTCTGCTCAGTTCGGTTGCCCTGTTGTTCCTTTCTCCTCTTCTGGCAGCTTTTGCTCTGCGGTTTGGTCCTCCAGAATATTTTTGCCTTGCCTTGTTTGGCATGACCATTATCTCTTCATTGACTTCCGGTTCAGTCATAAAGGGCCTTATCGTAGCGGTTTTCGGTCTTTTCATCTCCACTATTGGACTTGACCCGTGCTATGGCTATGCTCGCTATACGTTCGATATTCCGGACTTGATGGAAGGATTTGCGATAGTGCCCGTGCTGATTGGCCTTTTTTCCATTCCCGAAGCGCTTGCACTCATAAGTACCAAAAAGTCTGCACAAGAAGGGATTGTTCGAAAAATAGAGGGCGAGATGTTTCTGAAGTTGTCGGAGTATCGGCGGATGGCAGCCAATTTTTTAAAGTCATCTATCATAGGGGTGATCGTTGGAATCATCCCGGCTGCTGGACCGGTAATTGCGCCATTTATTAGCTACCGCGAGGCCGTCCGCTCCTCTAAGCATCCGGAGAAATTCGGCACTGGGATTCCTGACGGAATTGTCGCTTCAGAGGCGGCCAACAATGGCGTCACTGGAGGGTCGCTGGTCCCACTCATAACCTTGGGTATTCCGGGCGACGCCCCGGCAGCCATCTATTTGGGGGCTTTGACCATCCACGGGTTGCAGGCGGGCCCAATGCTTTTCCAAAACAATCCGGAGGTTGTATATGGCCTCTTCATCGGTTTCTTTGTGGTCCAATTCGTCATGCTGGGGCTTGGGTTGTGGGGCTCCGGGGTGTTTGCCCATGTGGTCCGCCTGCCCAAACATATTATCATCACCTTCATTTTTTTCTTCAGCATAGTAGGATCTTTAGCTATGAACGGTAATGTTTTCGACGTATGGGTGATGTTAGCTTTTGGAGTGCTAGGTCTTTTTATGAAACGCTACGGTTTCCCTGCGGCCCCAATGGTACTTGGGCTGATTTTGGGCCCAATGCTGGAGGACAATCTGTTTGCCTCGCTAAGTATGTCTCATGACAGTCCTCTCATATTTGTAACTCGCCCACTTTCGTTATTCGTATTGGTTTTGGCCACGCTTTCCTTGGTAACCCCGTTTCTTGGCAGCTTCAAGAAGATGGTCAACAGGTAAGACGAACGGCCTCGATACCACGAAATAGCAACTGCGATGATGTGTCTTGTTGCTGAAAAAAATGCGACTCAGAACCTTCCGTTTTGACTTTGACGGGTAGCTTGATTACTGTTCAAAAATCCATCGTGCGGTGCATGAGAGCGAGAATTGGGAAAGTCAATAATAAAAACTCTGCGGATAAAAAAGCGATAAGATGGATTACACCATATTAGGACGCACAGGTTTGAAGGTATCTGTTATGGGGCTTGGTGGCGGCGGTCCAAGCCGTTTAGGAAAGCACACTGGAAGAACAGAGGCAGAATCTGTGGCTGTTATCCGACAGGCCCTGAATTCTGGCATCAATTTCATTGACACATCAGAATTTTATGAAACAGAGGAAATTGTAGGTAAGGCCATAAAAAGTATTGACCGTGGTTCTGTGGTGCTGTCTACCAAAAAGTTGACAAGGAAAAGAATTACTCCAGGAGACGTAGTGAAAAGCCTTGAAGAAAGCTTAAAGAGACTTGGCACTGATTACGTCGATATCTACAATCTTCATGGTGTAATTCTGGAAGATTATGATTACCTTGTTTCAGAAATTGCACCAGCGCTTCAGAGATTGCGTGACCAGGGAAAAATCTGCTTTATTGGGATCACTGAGCGGACTATTGCTGATCCGCAGCACGCGATGCTTCGACGAGCATTATTGGATAACATATGGGATGTCATGATGGTTAGTTTCAATATGATCAATCAGTCTGCCCGCGACACGATTTTCCAAGATGCAAGGGAAAAAAATATCGGAATTCTGATTATGTGTGCTGTCCGGATCGCACTTAGCAGGCCAGGACGGCTAGTTCAAATTATTCAAGAATTAATAGAAAATAAGCAGGTGAATTCTGCCGATATTGACGTAGATAATCCGCTCGGATTTCTTATCCATGAAAGTGGTGCCGTAAGCCTTATAGATGCTGCATACCGTTTCTGCCGCTACGAACCAGGAATCCATGTGACTCTTTCCGGAACAGGGAATCCTAATCATTTGAAGGCAAACATTGAGTCCTTTTCCCGTCCACCACTTCCGCAAAAGGATCTGAAAAGGCTCAAGCATATATTTGAGAAAGTTGATACTGTCTCAGGAGACTGATATTCCACTCTTGGCACACCCACACCATCGCGATCCCTAACAGCAACGATAGAGTATGGGCCACGGGGTCAGCCATTTAAAGGCCCTCTGTAAAGGGAAAACCCCTCCTTTGGGAAATGGAGCCGATTTAAGAGGGCGGCTTATGTGGACCGATTTGGCGTTGGCAGTGGGATAGCGGGACGTTATGTTGGGAGTCTGATTATGTTGTGTGACTGGAGAGAGGTGGGGATAAGATAGCCCGCCGACACCGCCCAAGGATTGATAAATCCGTACCCCGCCCGCTGAGACAGATATTCCCTAAAACCTAACAGCGTCCCCCTTTCCCTAAGTTTACGATAACTTCTAACTTATTTGATATTCCTCTAGCCCGAGCTTAGTTAA
>CAZTAS010000245.1:0-8977 GCA_964611635.1 uncultured Thermodesulfobacteriota bacterium | reverse complement strand
CTGTTCTCAGAGAATTGCGTCGACAGATGTATAGATCCTTAAGTCAACAGTATTGTCCTCCCGGGCGGGCTATGATAAAGATGGTCACCAGAATTACAATCCAAGGAGAAACAATGCGTAAGGCCCTTATCTTTAGGGAAATAAAGAATTCTGTGATCCGTTGGAAAGGACCGTGTAAAATCGCAGGGGATCTGGTGGGCAGAAAGTGCCACTCCTGTGGGGCTGGCCCTACTTGAGCACTCCTTTCAAAGCCTCAAGATATATGGGGGTAGAAAGAATCGGGGATCCGTGCTCCTAACGGCCTCCGACAGTGAGGTGCAGCCAGGATTGTTGATCGTGACAAGCGCGTGTGGATGTTAGTTGTGGATTGCTTTTATCCGTACCCTCCGCGAAGGTTCGAGACGGATAGGCAAAAGGCATGGTCATCAAATCATTATGATATTCAAAAAATCCCTTCCCCGGGATAAGTGAGAATATCTGCTATAACCTTGTAAAAATATAATGCCAAAAATCTTTTGATTTCCAGAACATATCTTTAATTGCACTGTGTCAGCGTTTTCTTTCATTTGGCTCTGACAGGAAGGGCCGTCCGAAAGGAGGATCGCTTCTTCCATGGCAGGCAGCGCAGATTGCCAAGACGGTTGTGGACCGTCACCCAAAACAAGTTAAACTGCCTTTTTACCTTTGGACCCGTGAGGCTATGGCGCAGTTGATTGAACGGAGATTTGGCATTTGGCTTTCGATCTGGACAGTGGGCAGATATCTTAGGCGTTGGGGTTTTACTCCGCAGAAACCGTTGCGCCGCGCCTTCGAGAAAAACCCGGAGCAGGTGCGTTGTTGGCTGGAGGAAGAGTATCCTGAGATTCGCAAGCAAGCCAAGCGAGAAAAGGCAGAAATTTACTGGGGCGATGAGATGGGCTGCGCTCTTATCACACTGCAGGGCGTTCTTATGGGGTCGTGGTCAGACGCCAGTGATTCCAGGGGCTGGAAAGCGATTTGGTTGCAACATGATTTCGGCCATCACCAATCGAAGAGGTCTCAATTTCATGGTATTCAAGAGGCGGTTTCGTGCGGAGGTGTTTCTGGAGTTCCTCAGGCGTCTGGTGCGTCAGATAAAGCGCAAAGTGTTTCTCATTGTCGACGGCCACCCTGTCCATCGCTCGGTTAAGGTCAAAACGTGGGTGAAAAAACACGTACACCATATTCGTCTTTTCTTTCTTCCAAGTTACAGCACAGAGCTGAATCCCGACGAGTTGCTGAACCAGGACGTCAAAAGCAATGCCGTAGGACGCAGGCGCGCGCAAAACCAACAGGAGTTGGTCAGCAATGTCCGCGACTATCTCCGAAGTCGTGAACGCAAACCCCATATTGTCAAACAATATTTTCAGGAGAAAAACGTTAAATATGCAGCACTGTAAAATGCAAACTATTTATTGCGCTCCGTAATAATAATGAAAACCCCCTGCAAGAAGGCTGGGGTGTGGTATTTCCGCTTTCATGCTTTGCGCCACTCTGGAGCATCCATCATGGACAGAAACAATGTGCCGATAGGTTCAATTCAAAGAATCCTGGGACATCAAAACCACACGACGACGGAAATTTACCTCCACAGTATTGGCGAAGCCGAACGAGAGGCCATGGTTGTTTATGAACATGCAAGGCAAAATTCTCACATAAACAACATAAGGGTTACGCCTATGTTATCGTAACCCCTTGATATTACTGGAGCCGACGGGGAGGGTCGAACTCCCGACCTACTGATTACGAATCAGCCGCTCTACCCCTGAGCTACGTCGGCACTTTAAAAAAATTAACTATCATTTATTAGCCCCATTGTCAATGGCATTTCTAAAAATTTCATATTGATGGAGCTAACTTTACCCACTAGAGGCGCAAATCGCCTTCCTCTGTTCGCACGAACTTCTTATTTGGGTCACTTCTCTGCTTCCGGCTATTCTCTTGATCAAAGGAGGCAGGAAAACCGCCCCGCCTGTCTATTCAGGCCGGGGAAAAAGATCTTTCTCATAAAGCGCGGCGACAGCAACATGCTCTTGGAATAGAGGTTACCGATGATACCGGCCAGCTTAACTGCGCCATATTGTGCCGGCCCAGACGGGAGAATGCCATCTCATTAAGCACCTCTCATGCTAGCCAGGGCCTCTGTCGAGGGTTGGCCAAGAGTTTTGTCAAAATTCCCGGTGCCATCTCGCATCATATTCCCTGAGAGGCTTTTTAGAAACATCACCTCGGCACAAGACCTCCATAGCCTGGACCGCGGCTAGTTCCCCCCTGCGAAGGGCATATTAAAGCATCATAATTTCCCGCTCACTAGAGTGAGCACTCCAGCAGCCAGGTGGTGGTGATGGATGTCCCTAAAGCCCACCTTCGACATCAGGGCGCTGAACTCTTCCAGCGAAAGGAATTTCCGCACCGAGAGGTGGAGATATTCATAGGCATGGGAGTCCGCCGCGATCCATCGCCCTGCCAGGGGGATCACGTATCGAGCATATGTGGCATAAAAAGCACGGGGTATCCAGCGGCGTGGGCGAAAAAAGTCCAGAATCGTGCAGCACCCACCGGGCCGCGTAACCCGGGCTATCTCATGCATGCCCTTTTCAACGTCCGCCAGATTGCGCATCCCAAACGCGCACATGACAGCATCAAAACTCCCATCCGCAAAAGGCATGTCCAGAGCATCGCCTTCAACCATAATAATGCGGGAATTGACACCAGACTTTTTATTGACTCGCTCCAGCATTTCCCTGCAGAAGTCCAGCCCCACCACTTTCCCCTCCCGGTGCTCTTTTACCCAGGTCAGGGCCATGTCGCCGCTCCCCATGCACAGGTCCAGAACCTTATGACCCGGCCCGCAAGCCCTTGCAGCCTTCTTGCGCCACATGATATCCAGGCTGGCGCTCATAAGATGGTTCATCAAGTCGTACCTGCCGGCGATGCGGGCGAACATGCTGCGCACCTCCCGGGAATGCCGCTCTTTAAAACCATTTTGCATGATTATACTGTTTCCTCATTCTAGTTAGCCACAAACCTTGGACAAACATAATCCGAAGGCCCAGGAGTATATGGCATAAAAACTGTGGAGCAGGCTTTCCAACCCACCCCTGGGGTTTGGCTTTTTAGAAGGCAATAATAGCATAAGATACTCCTGCTTATCATGAATTAACGGCATAGAGGACAGCCGAAGGCAAGTGTGGCAGATAATTCTCCGGCTTTGTGTCCGGGATATGCTGGTGCATGAAGTGGGAGAAATTAGATTGCCCGAGGCCCTTACCCCACAGTTCAGCACGCAGGTGGCTAATAAGATCCGAGGTAGTGGCGCGGGGTTTTTCTTTATTACGTCTCCATTTGGGCGGGGGCAAGCTATAGGGCTGGCTGGCTGATCCGAAGGCATTGGCGGCCGCCAGCAGGAGTATGGCATAGGCGGCCACGGCCAGTGCTGGGGCGGCCTCCACCGAGGATTCATTTCGGACTTGAGCATCGCCGACTCCCAGCAGTTGTTTTTCATCCCGGAAGTTGACCTCGATGTCCCAGCGCCAGAAATAGGCCTGGATGATGCTCTGGAGGGTCTGGGGCGGATCTGTACAGATGAGGTAAGCGGGTTTACGATACAGGAGCCGGGAGCCTTTTTTCGGCCGATAGGCCAGGGGAGCGATGGCGATCAGGAGCAGGGGGAGAGCGGGCCCTGCGGTTCGCCATAGAAGGGGTGCGAGGGTTTTTATTTTGAGCTTGTGGAGCTTACCGGCGGCAAAGACCTCAAGGGTGTGCCAGGGTATAGAGGGATCTTTTCTGAGGGCCTCCGGGGGGTGGGGGCGAGATGGCCATACTGGCGTTTACGGCCCCGTTGGGAGTGGGCATTGGGCTCAGGGGGATAATAGAGCTTGGTGTCTGCCCGAACTCTACCGATTAGGGTAGTGTGCTCAGGGAGGTTTTTGAGCACGGTGGAGTCAGTGAAGCGGCCGTCTACGGCGACCCAGAGGGCTCGTTTTTTGTTGGGCTCATCGGCCTCTAGGGCCTGGCGCAGCGCCTTGAGGCGAGCCGCACCCTGACGGCTTAAATTCAGTTCTTGTCTCAGGCGGTGATATTCTTGCCATGCCTGGGGAGGGGAGTTTTTTCGGGGTTTGGATGCGGTGGGGGCGTGGGCAAAGTCAATGGGTATGAGACGTGCGGGTGCGTGGGTGCTCTTATGGGGCAAGGCGGCAGAGATCTGCAGGATGCGCTGAGCGCGGACAAAGTTGATATGGAAGGGGGGGCCGAAGGGGTCTCGGCGATACGCCACGCCGGGGATTTTGGTTCCGCTCTTTTTCAACAAAGAGTCGTCCATGGCCACCACCAGAGGCTCTTGCTGGTGGAGGTGGCCGAGGACGCCCCGGCGGATGGTGCCGAAGAGAGCGCCGGGATCGAAGCGCATTTGTGAAAAGAGGCGGTAATCTGCAGACCAGTCTCCGAGCTGGCGCCCGCTGGTGCACAGCAGGCCGGTTATGGTATGTCTGCCCAAGCAGACCAGAGAGCTTAGCATGAGGTTTTTTGCCCGCAGCCAGGTTCGCTCTTGCTCGAAGGCCTGCCTGCATTGCTCCCAGAGCTCCTCGATTCCGGAGAGGAGGGAGGCCGCAGTTTTTTTTCAGTGCTGAGGGGGGCACCTGGGTTCGGTGAAGGATGAGATTGGCCCGGTCCTCGATGATCCATTCGACTATTTCACCGCGGTTGAACTCCATAGCATGAGCCACCGCGGCGGGGAAGTTGATGTACCATTGCTCACTGGCTTTTCTTTTGATTAATTGGACTTTGGTTGGGTATCCCATGATGTTTTTCCTCCTTTGATATCTAGTAAAATAACTAGATACCACATCAAAAAAATAATGTCAAGAAAAAACAGAGGATTGAGCAAAAATCTTTTGGCAAAATGTGGAAGTTATCTAGTAAAGGGCCAAAGTCCAGAAGAAGGCACCCTTTGGGTGCTTTCTTTTTAAGTGTCTCAAAACACTGGAGATAAGAATCACAAATCCGAGAAGACCAAGCGGATATAACATTTTCGAATGGCCTGTATATTCTTCTAAGAGACATGCTGTATGTGCTCGTGGGCTATTAATCGTCTATATCTTATTCTTTTCTAGCTCCTTCTCTAGTTTTTAAGCTCTAACTGGATCAACATAAATTGACCGTACTAGTTGAAGAATGAATTCGCGTGCGATCTCAATGTCTTGGGAAGTGATTATAAAAGGGGTATAAGCATCCGGGTGAGCAATTTCATTTCCAATTATACGAATGCCAAGAACCAATTCAGCCAGTTTTTTGTTAATTATTCCTAGATTAGCCATTTCATTTATCTGAGCCTTTAAGCCACCAGGCTTTCCCGGAATTTGCTGGTCTCCACAGATATTTTGACAAGCTCTTCTCAGTAATAGGCCGGCTCCATAAAATGCTCCAGAATGGAAAGATAATTCGGCTTGTCGCAAGTCTTCTAAAATTGCATCTGGGATAGATTCTTTAGGAAGTGTATTTATTTCAAATGCGGACTCTGGAACAGGGTAAATATGTTTTCCGGTTGTAAAAGCATATGTACCTTGGGTGCCGAGATCTAATTTCCCATAAGACCACATAAGTAAAATAGCACTTTTGCACCGAGTACAGCAAAGCAGGTAATTATAAATAACCATTTCATTAATGGGTAGCTGTATGAATCTATTATTATATGTTAAAAACCAATACATTACTCTAGCATTAGTATGAACGCCACAAGTTGGACAAATAACTGGAAGATTTTCAGAATGTTCGGGAGGTTTCTCCTTTGTTTGTCGAGGTTCAATACTCCAACGGACCATTTCTTTATCTCCTTTTGTGTATAAAGTCCTCGATATGGTTCCAGAAGGGGGTATCGAAGAAAAGCTATGGCAGGTCAATTGTCTTTTCTTATTCTATTTCCTTATGGGTCAGCCCTTTTATAAGTATCCCTCTTCCTTAAAAAACAAGAACTCATCCTCCTATCAGAGGGAAATAGGGTCTTTTATAGCCATTTCATTCATGGCTCCCTCCCGAAAAGCATTGAATTTTACCCGAGACCATATTGGTACTAAAATATTAAATCTAAGTGCTAATATTCATTCAATGACATAAAAAAGAGCAAATGTCAAGAAGAAATGCAAAAAGAGCACCCTCTCATCATGCCTGCCATGGAGCAGCTCCAGGAGCGCTCAGCGAGGGTGAAAAGAGGGGCTGAGAAGTTGATAATCATTCTATTGATATCTTATTTATAATTTTATTGTTTAAAGCTCTTATTAGCTGTCAGGGTTATTTAAGTGCATGAAGAAGAAATTTGCATTGCCAAGATTTTTCCTCTTCAGAAGGGTCATACGCATAAACCCCAAATTTTATTCTTCTTTTCCAATAACAATATTTAGGAGCGTTATCGTAAAAAATTAACTCGACTGCAACGTAAAGTAGGTTAGTCGCCATCCTGATAAAGGCGAGATTTGTCAATACTCCTTGGTCCTTTTGATCCCTGAAAGAGAGGATCGGTTGAAAATTTTTATGAAAGGTACCTATGTGTACGAATTCCTCGCTAAAAAAGCCATACAGCCGTCCAAGTATAGGGACAACTTTCTTTGCTTGACTGATCGTTTTGTTAGAGGTTAGTTTCCCAGAGGTATAAATTTCAAAATCTTCAGGTCTTGTAAAGATATACAGGGCTGCGCAAATAGATTCTATCACCTTCCTGATTAATACCCCAGGCTGTAATAAACAAAATGGGAGAGCACGTTAAATTTTAAGCGGCTACTCCCGGACCGCCTTGAACTCATAATGGCAGGCTTGTCTCACTCTCTAAGCCTTTGTGAACGAGATTCGCATTCAAACAAGTATCCGCAAGAGGATGGCCTTTTGTGCGTGGAGGCGGTTTTCTGCCTGCTCAAACACCACTGACCTGGGGCCATGCACTATTTCGGTGGTTATCTCCTCTCCATAGTGGGCCGGAAGGCAGTGCATAACCACCCCGTCTTCCCGGGCCGCTTTTAGCAGTTCGTTATTTACCTGGTAGGGCTTGAATATTGGACGTCGCCGGGCGGCTTCAGATTCTTTTCCCATGCTTGTCCACACATCGGTGTAGACCACATCGGCTCCCAGTACCGCCTCGTGCGGCACACTCGTTAACTCCACACTGGCACCCCTTTTCCGGGCTTCATCTCTGGCCTTCTCGATTACATTTTCGGGCACCTCGTATCCCTCCGGACAACCCAGCGACATGCTCATGCCCACGCGGGAGGTGCCCAGAAGCAGCGATACTGCAATATTGTTGCCGTCACCCACATAGGCCAACTTCAGCCCTGCCAGCCGGCCCTTTACCTCCAGGATGGTCTGGAGGTCGGCCAGTACTTGACAGGGATGATTGTAATCAGTAAGCGCGTTGATGACCGGAACATGGGCAAACCGGGCTAGTTCCTCCACCATGCTGTGTGCGAAGGTCCTGATAGCAATGACATCCACATACCGGGACAGGATCCGGGCGATATCGCGAACGGACTCACGGGTGCCGGGGCCGATTTCTTCTCCGGTCATGGTAATGGCTGAACCGCCCAGCTGGATCATGGCTGCCTCCAGGGAAACCCTGGTGCGGAGCGATGGCTTCTGGAAAATGCAGGCCAGCGTTCGCCCCTTCAGGAGTTCTACCGATCCGTGCTCTCTGAATTGTTGTTTCTGCTCCCGGGCGGTATCTAGCAGGTGGAGGATTTCTTTTGTACTGAAGTCCGCCAGCGTTATGAAATCTCTGCCTTTCAAATTGACCGACATGATTCATCTCCTCATCAGGGTTGAGGTGCACTACCTGACGAAGCGTGCACAGATAATTCGAACGGTCGGATTATCCCGGGCGCAATCACGGATATTTCCGCTGAGATGCTGAGGGATAGAGCAAAACAAGTACGGCTAGCTCCAACCAATATCCTGGTTGAAAGCACACAAATATTTCCTCCCCGCATTGACTCGTTGCATGGAGAGACAGGAATGCTTACAGCGCAAATCTTAAGTAATTTACACGAAATGTCCCGGCCGGGCAACAAGAATCTTAAGAGGGAAATGAAAGAAATCATGTTTCCAGAAAGGTTACAGGAGATTTTAGCTCATTACCCGGATAGGTCTCCCATGATTCCCGCGGACTCCCAACTCTCCGGGGGAGCCTCGATAGTTTTATTGGCAACCGATCATGCACCGGTCTTTCCAGAAAGATTCCTTCCAAGCAATCAATAAATTTGCGAATGTAGCCATATTGAGATTGATTAATACCGCATTTAAATGATTATAATCAGATCCACTTCCGATGCTATTGAAAGGTGCTTTGCTGGGCCTGATTCCTTCTTGCCATAATCCCTCAGACAACCATTTATACCAAGTTGCTTTCAAGGGAGTAACTAAATGTTGACCTTTGCACCGATTATTTTTGGGGTCTTACTTATTTTCATTCACCCCTCACCTTGACCCTCTCCCTCAAGGGGAGAGGGATTTATAATGTCTCCCTCTCCCCCCAGCGGGTGGGAGAGGGCGGGGGTTAGGGGGAGAAGGCATATAGAATTATTACTTGTATGACTGCAACTTCATATTAAACATCCACCGAAAGGAGGGTGCTTATTTTGGCCTGTCTGGATTTATCCACCAGAATGAAATTCTCTATATGATTCATGTACCAAGAAGGAAAAACTACAGCAGAAATATCATTCCGTGAACGGTGATTTTGAGTCTCGGATTATTATCTGGAATGATTCGAGAAAAAAGTTCGTGAATATGAAGTATTAAGAAGTATCTCAATAATAAGGCGCTACTTTATCGATCATCCAACATTTAATGAATAAATTGTAAATGAGGCGATCAAACTCGGTGGATCAAGACTCAAGCGTCGTCATATAGTCATCAATGTTAGGCTCATCACAATAATGGTTACTTGCTTTTTTATAGATAAAATTTGAACTTTCTTTTT
>CAZTAS010000244.1:0-9133 GCA_964611635.1 uncultured Thermodesulfobacteriota bacterium | reverse complement strand
AAATTAATTTAATTCTTGATCAAATTAATTCAGGTATCCATTTTTGTGAAGAACCAAGATTAATCGAGTGTTCTTATTCATGATGATTGCAACCCTCGTGCTGGATTTGGCATGGCAAGTCCCGGCATATGCCCTTGAGGGTAGTATCAAAATCGGCTCTATTATCAGCCTGACGGGAGGGGCTTCAGTCTGAGGCAATCAAGTCAAACAAGGAATAGAGCTTGCCGTAGATAAGATCAACAAGGAAGGCGGAGTGGAAGGGGCGAAAATGGAGGTGATCATCGAGGACAGCGCTGGAGAGCGTTCGCAGGCTGCTGCTCTCACGAGGAAATTTGCCGCTGACCGCTTATCTTACTATGTGTGATGGGATCTATCCGATCGGCTCAAATATTTGCTATAACACCCATCGCCCTTCAGATTAAGATACGTCTTAAGGCGCCTTCGGATTAATTGAAGATTTATTTCAACAATTTAGACATTTCACAATTTGCCAACGAATCTGCCTCCGGTATCTATGACTACGATTCGAAATAAGGAGTTGATTAAGTGCGCAAGGTAATCGATGTTCGTGTATCGCCGCGTGTCAAAGAATGTTTGGGTTCGTGGACGCCTCCAAACACAATTCCACCTTACCGTAAATATTTAGAGCGATACCCGGGCGCCAGGGAGCGGATGTACCCCATTCCAATGGAGGAGATGTTCGCCGAGATGGATCGCTCAGGCGTGGTAAAGGCTGTCATCGGGGGTGCCGATATCGAAACCACATGGGGGCGGAGAATCCCTGATGAAGTCATAGCCGACCTGGTCCAGAAGTACCCGGATCGATTCATTGGCTTCGCCGGCGCGGACCCCTTCAAGGGAATGGAGGCCGTGCGAGGAGTGGAGCGTGCTGTGCATGAATTGGGTCTGCGGGGGTTGTGTCTGGACCCCTGGCTCCACGGGCTTAAGGCCAACGACAAGCGGTATTATCCTCTATATACCAAAGCGGCGGAATTGAGGATTCCGATCAATATCCACACTTCTCAGCATTTTCACTCGGATATGCCCATGGAGACAGGCAACCCCTCAAATCTCGATGAGGTGGCCTGCCACTTCCCTGAGCTGAAGCTTATCGCGCGCCACGCGGGATGGCCCTGGGTGCTGCCCATGGTTGCCGTGGCATGGCGGCATGAAAACGTATACATCGAGTTGTCGGGTCTTGCCCCCAGGTATCTGCACACTGATTACCTTCGCTATTTTGATACTGTTCTCCAGGATCGCGTGCTGTACGGAACTTCATACCCCGTACTCACATGGGAGCGAACCATTAAGGAATTGGAAGAATTACCTCTCAAGGAAGAGACTAAAGAGAAGATTTTGTACCGCAATGCCGCTCGTCTACTGGGCATTGAGGATTGACCCATAGCATGAATTGAGGGGAGACCATACCTATTATGCCCAAACTCTACCTCCTCGGCCACTCATCATCTAGAAATTGGTATTATGTCCCTGAAATTCTAATCATCGGGAAGCCTGGCGGGGAGATGATTTGGCCGTGGCCGATTGGAAGTAGCCCCGGCTTCAAGTTCTAAAATTAAATGGGCAAGTGGTCACTTCAATCCGTCAATCCGGGAATTGATCTTCCAGTAAGGAGCCTCCTCGACCATGTCTGCCCAGCCCTGATAATAGCGCCTGACATATTCTTTGAGTTGGTCCAGGGCGTGGAGCATTTCTTTTTCGGCCTCGGTTCTCGGCCGCGAGGCGGCCTGGGCCAATCGTGCGCCGATCTCGGCTTCGTCTAGGGTAAGCAGCCTGCCGCCTTCGACGACCACGCGGCCGTTGACCATGACTGTGTCCACATGCCTGCCGATGCCCCGGTAAAGTAAGACGTGGATCGGATCGTGGGCCGGGTCGACAAAGGGGGCGCACATAGCCTGATAGTCCAGCAAGACCAAGTCGGCCTTCCGGCCGGGCTCCAAACGGCCCATTTCCTGGCCGAAGCCTAGCAGGGCGGCCGAGTTTTCTGTGGCCATCTTGAAGACCTCCCGGGCGGTCAGGTGAGGCGAATCCACCTCCAGTGATGGCAAGCGCTGAAGCAGGTAGCAGACTTTCATCTCCTGAATGAAGTCGTCATCATCGTTGATGGACTTGCCGTCAAGACCCAGGCCGACCAAGACCCCGGCCTTGAGCATGTGAAAGGCAGGCGCGATTCCGTTGCGGACCCTGAGATTACAGGACGGGTGGTGGGTGACCCCGGTCCCGGTTTTGACCAGCAGTTCGATGTCCGCCTCTGTGGGCCAGACACAGTGGCCGATGACCAGCCCCTCACCCAGGAAACCTATGTTATTCATGTAAGCGATAAGGGTCTCGCCGAGGAATTTAAGGCCGTAGATCTTCTGAAAAATGGTCTGCACGGCGTGAATGTGGATGGGAACTCCAAGATCGTCGGCCGCCCTCCTGGCCTCCAGCAGCAAATCCTTGGTACACCACTGGGGGGCCATGGGCCCAAAGCCGATCTTGCACATAGGCCCGTTGAAGCGAGCGTGAAGGTCATTGACTACCTGGACGAAATTATCCCCGGAAAGGGATCCTTCAGGCGGGGGCTTATTCAAGATGGGCCTGAGCTTTTCCGGGAGGGAGTATACGAAGGCGGAGTTATCGCCGTAAATGAAGGGGTTGTCGTTCCTCACACCCGGGTTGAACTGAACCCGGATGCCAGCGTCGTTATATGCCCTAAGCGCATCTTCAAACTCTTTTTCATAAGCCACGGGGTCCTTGAAGTTGTGGTGGTTGTGCATGGTCGTCGTCACTCCGGATTTCAGCAGGCGGGCTGCTGAGAAGGCGACATCATCGTAAGTTTCCACCGGGATGTAATTGCGAGTATCAAACCGCCAGGACTCAAGAGTGTTGTCCAGTGCCCCGCGCTGGAAATCAGTCAGCCCCCTTCCGTGGCTGTGGCCGTTAACCAGCCCCGGTATGAGCAGGAACCTGTCTTCACCGATCTCCATGGCTTGAGGGTAGCGTTTTGAAAGGTCATCGTATATACCTATCGCCTCGATCGTCTCTCCGGCTAAAACCACCGCTCCGTTGCGAATCGCGGCCTGGTCATGGGCGGCCACCAACTGTCCGGCTCGCACTAGAATCCTTTGGTCAGCCATTCTTCTCCTCCGTTCGTAAAACTAAAATTTGAGCGAGAAAGTTTTTTAACCTATGCTTTTAGCAAAGCAATAGCCGATAAGCTGGGATAAATCAAGACTATCTCCTGAAATATATGTTTTAATGTCGGTCAAAAGGCAGAAGACAAAACCGACAAGCTAAGGGGGTCTTCTCAGCGGCGGTAGAGGCCAGTTGGATTACTTCATTATCTATTTCGCTTTCTCACTCTTTATTGCCTTGATCTTCTTCCTGAAATACCTTTACCGAATCGTCCTGGCTTTCTTGTTGCCAGCCATCGATCCCGACCTGGGGGGACTCACGCCTAAGACGGCTCGTTGTTTCTCATGACCTCCCTCGGTATTTGGGCAAGCTTTTGATCTCAAGCATTATCTCGGCCAAGTTAAGCCACGTTATGGCCATCGTTTTTTCCTTCCTGGCCGTACACGCAGAGTAGCCTACGATAGCCAATAGTAAAGTTATATCAGCGATGAGGTTGAGAATTAGCATCCCTGTCTTCTTGGGGAACACGTTCAACCAGGAGCGTTGGCCACTTTGAGCCCATATGGAGATTTGGTTTGGATTATTGTTAATGCATCTCCCATTGAAGGTGCATAGAAATCCATAAATGTGCAAGAGGAAATCTTTATCCCCTTGAGGGGTCCCCTTTAATGGATTTCATCCATGTTTTATATCACCATAAGAACGGCTCTTGACAGTCTTATAATTTTAAGTGTAATATTAAATCTATAGAGAATTTTAATAATTTCATGACTATTGCCTGAATTATACGCTTAGGTGGTTACCCATCTTACATGGATGAATAAAGAATTATTTAAGTAATCAATGCCCTTTTAACTTTATTCATACTTATTCATAAAAACCGGATGCTTGCCCTGACTTGAGGCCAGCACCTCTGACGTATGAAAATAGTTCTCCACGAATAATTTCCGGAGACATTTTCAGGCGAATTGAGAAAGAAGGTGATACTTCATTGGAAGACGACTCAAGTAATACATTTCGCGAGTGGCTCAGGAGTCTCACTCGCTTCTTTTGTCGTCGCGTAAACCGCGAGGACTTGGAAGAAGAATTCCAGGAGTTAATCGATGCCGGTGAAGGTGAGGGACTTATCGATCAGTATTCAGGTGATTGGATTCACAGCATCCTGGAGTTCAAAGACACTGTTGTACGCGAGGTGATGATTCCACGGACTGAGATCGTCTGTTTTTCGTCTCAAGCCTCTGTGGAGGAAGTACTGAAGCTGGCTATTGAAAGCGGTCATTCTAGACTGCCGATTTACGGCGAGAACATAGATGATATGATCGGAATTTTCTGTGTGAAAGATCTACTTCGCCATTGGGGTAAGAAGGGCATGGAGATCGAGTGGACCAAGATGACTCGGCCTCCATATTTTGTCCCTGAGATGAAGAACATAGGCCAACTCCTCCAGGAATTCAAAATAAATCGATCCCACATGGCCATCGTCATCGATGAATATGGTGGAACGGCCGGATTGGTGACCATAGAGGATATCATCGAGGAGATATTCGGGGAGATACAGGACGAGCACGACGCCGAAGAGGCCCGCATAACCCCCATGCCGGATGGAGCATTGTTGGTGGATGCCAGAGCTAACGTTGACGAGTTGGAGGAATACTTCAAGATCGAGATTCCAAAGGATAATTTCGAGACAGTGGGAGGACTAATCGTTCACCTGATGGGCCGGGTGCCTGAGGCTGGTGAAGAAGTCCTATATAGAGGACTCCAAATTGTGATCCAGGAAAGCGACCAGAAAAAGGTCTCCAAGATCAAGGTCCGCCCAATGGAGGCGGAGCGCCGGAATGGTGAATGAATCACTGGTCAGCGAGGGAAGCAAGATGTGACCTTGTGCTGGCCGCCATATCAGGGGTGCTGATCGCCGCCTCGATGCCTAAGGTTTCCATGTGGATCCTGGCTTGGGGGGCATTAGTGCCTTTTTTTAATGCTGTTTCCGCTAAAAACCCCCTGCGATCCATGTTCCTTGGATGGATCATGGGCTTTGTGGCCTATCTGGGTATTCTGTACTGGGTGGTTCACACGCAGGTGGTCTACGGTGGTGTCCCCATCGTGGTCGCGGTTGCATCAATGCTTTTATTGGTGGCGGTGTGCGCCGGTTATATGGCAATATTCGGCCTGTGCGTGGCGTTGGCAACAGGGGCGGGGGGTGTTTGGAGCTTGGTGAGTGCCTCGCCTTTCCTGTGGGTAACCCAGGAATATATCCTCTCCATGTTTCCACTGGGGGGTTTTCCATGGCAACTTTTGGGTTATTCGCAGTTGCCATTTTTGCCTGCTATTCAGATTGCCGATATCACCGGGGTATACGGAGTGAGTTTCCTGGTTGTGATGGTCAATGCAGGTTTCTATCGATTGCTGAAACGACCTCCGGGCTGGCGCCGTGAGGTTGCCGCCGTCGGTACTATTTTGGTTTTATGCCTGGTTTACGGGCTTTTTCAGTTGCACCGCTATCCTCCGGAGGGATCATCTTCAAAGAAAGGAATACAAACACTCATTGTTCAGGGCAACATTGATCAGGGCCTAAAATGGGACGAGCGATTTCGTATGGAAACCATAGAAATTTACCGGAATTTATCGCTTAAAAACGGAAAAAATGCCGATTTAATCATATGGCCCGAAACAGCAGTCCCCCTATATTACCAGTCCAATGAGAAATATCGTCCCATAATACAAGATGTGGTCAGAAGAACCGGCGCATACCTGCTTTTCGGAAGCCCTGGCTGGGATCAGAAGGGTGGTGAGACCCGCTACTTCAACAGCGCTTTTTTTCTCGACCCTCAAGGACGGACAGTGGGGCGTTACGATAAGGTACACCTGGTGCCATATGGTGAATACATTCCAATGAGGAGTTGGATGCCCTTTTTGAACCCTCTGGTCCAGAGCATTGGAGACTTCACACCTGGAGAACGAGTCGCGCCAATTGACACAGAACTGGGAAAAATCGGCGTATTGATCTGCTTCGAATCAATCTTTCCCCCACTGAGTCGGGCGATGGTACGACAGGGGGCTTGGCTGCTGGTCAACCTGACAAATGACGCATGGCATGGCTGGACCAGCGAGCCGTATCAACACCTGAGCATGTCGCAAATGCGTTCAGTAGAGAACCGACGACCCTCTGCCAGGGCAACCAATACCGGCATCACAGCTTTTATCGATGAGGCCGGCCGTTTTCAGGAGACTCTGGGCCTGTTCCGAACAGGGGTTCTGAGACGGTCGATCTCCTCAACCCGGGAAGGACAGACTTTTTATACGCGATTCGGAGATGCTTTTGCTATTTTTTGTCTCATCGTATCCATACTCATGCTGTTGCCATACTGGAGCCGGGTGAGGGTTTCAATCAGACAGCACATACCATACAGGAGGTTTTTTCCATGACACAAGAGCTTCAGACGAATTTTTTCGAGCTGAAAGAAAAATTATTTGCCCTCAGGAGCCATCTTTGACCTGGACGAGAAGGAGAAACGTGTTCAGGCATTGGAGAAGCTCTCCGCCAGCCCGGATTTCTGGAATGATCCCCAAGAGGCCCGTAAAACTTTGAAGGAGAAAAAACGCCTCCAATCAGAGATCGAGCGATGGAGGGAGGAGAATGGAAAACTGGAAGATGCCCGGATTCTCTTGGAGCTGACCCAAGAAGAGGAAGATCCTGAACTCCTGGAGGAGGCATATCAGAAATTATCAACCCTGGAAAAGGACATTGAGGACATGGAGTTCAAGCGCATGCTCTCTGGGGAGAACGACATTAACAACGCCTTTGTTACCATCCAGTCCGGTGAGGGAGGGACCGAGGCTCAGGACTGGTCGGAGATGCTTTTGCGCATGTACCTGCGATGGGCAGAGCGCAAAGGCTACAGAACACAGATTACCGACATTTTGCCCGGGCAGGAAGCCGGCATCAAATCCATTACCTTTATGGTTGAGGGGGATTATGCTTACGGTTTGCTTAGGGCGGAGGTTGGCATTCACCGCCTGGTTCGCCTTTCGCCTTTTGACACCGGCAAGCGGCGGCATACCTCCTTTGCTTCAGTTTTTGTGATTCCAGAAGTTGACGAAGAGATCGTGATCGAGATCGATGAGGCGGAGCTGCGAATCGATACATACCGCTCCAGCGGAGCAGGCGGCCAGCACGTGAACAAAACCGATTCCGCAGTCCGGATCACTCACCTCCCGACGGGAATAGTTGTCCAGTGTCAAAACGAGCGCTCGCAACACAAGAACAAGGCCATGGCCCTTCGGATACTGCGCTCTCGCCTGTATGAAGAACAGGAAAAGAAAAAAAGAGAGAGCAAGGAGGAGGCACATCGCAACAAGAAACCCATCGGTTTTGGCAGCCAAATTCGCTCGTATGTGCTGCATCCCTATCACATGGTCAAGGACCACCGGACCCAGTTGGAACAGGGTAATGTAGAGGCTATACTGGACGGAGAACTGGATCAATTCGTCCAGACCTACCTATTGAGCCACTGAGAGAGACATCATGAAAGTCGCTATTCTCGGCTCTGGGATTAAATAGTTAGATTACAAATATCGATCTCTCGAGGATACCCCCATGGAGATTATCATTCTCGGCTCCGGTACCGGGACTCCCTCAGTGCGACGGGCTCCTTCTTCGCTGACTATCAAGGTCGGTGGGCTGCGCGTGCTTATTGACGGGGGTTCGGGAACTCTGCGCCGTCTAGCCGAAGCTAAAATCCCGGCCGACTCAATCCATCACATCTTTTACACTCATTTCCATCCGGATCATACGGCTGACCTGGGCCCCATACTTTTCGCTCTGAAGTGCACCGCGATCCCGAACAGGACCGAACCCATGGGCCTTTGGGGCCCCACGGGTTTCAAAGCCTTTTTCGATTCCCTTTATAGAGCATGGGGCCACTGGATTATCCCCTCCATGTTCGATTTAGCTCTGGAGGAGCTGCCATTGAACGGGCCACGACAGGTGAAGCTGGGCGATGTGGTCATTGAGAGCCATCCCGTGCAGCACAAGGACCCCAGCCTTGGGTACCGTATCGAACATGGCGGGAAACTTTTGGCGATTTCCGGCGATACCGAATATTGTAAAGGTCTAGTTGAAGTGGCTCGAGGGGCGGATCTGTTCGTTTGCGAGTGCGCCAAGCCTGATGCGTTGAAGGTCCCCGGTCACATGACCCCTACCGAGGCGGGCCGAACGGCCCGGGAGGCTGGCGCGAAAAGGCTCATACTCACCCATTTTTATCCTGAATGTGATGCCACGGATGTGCTTACTCCATGCCGGAAAGAGTTTTCTGGCAAGATCATCCTGGCCGAGGATCTTATGCATATGAAGATTTAAACCAGCACAAGGGCCGTGATAATGTCAACAAATGGGACAAATAAGTTCCTAATATGAGACAATTTACGTTTTACATGGGTCGGTTTTGGGTTAATTTTGGTCACGGAATAGATGCATAAAAGGGGTCGGAAATATGGTTTTAGTTATTTTTTAAGTTGTGGAAACCAAAACTTGATCTGGCAGACGCTGTTAAATCAAGTGCAGGCCAATTTTTTCACAAAAAGGGTGAGGAGTAGTCTGCATGAAAATTACTGATTTGCGGTTGAAATATGCGCAAACCAGGGGTGATTGCGAATTATCGATAACAGTTAGAAGCTATCAGGCAATAACACCTATCGTCCATTTTGATGATTTGCGTCTGCATTAATAAGCACTCCCTTGGCCACTTTTCTTGACAATCCTACAGCAATTCGCTTCTCTGTTAGATCAAATCCAATCCTGTCTGAGATATCTGTTTTATCAGATAAATGAATCTTCCTACTCAAGGTACGCTCCTGAAAACGCATGCTGGCCGATATGATGATGCGGCTGCTCTATTTGTCCCTAAAATAGACATTGGACGTTTGAAAAACGAGAAAGCTCTCTTAAGGATTTAGATGAGGTATAATCCTCACCAATTGGGTGAAATCCCAAGAATCC
>CAZTAS010000243.1:0-9147 GCA_964611635.1 uncultured Thermodesulfobacteriota bacterium | reverse complement strand
ATGCCCAAAAGGGATCAAAAAGAAGCTGTGCCAAGATCAATGTCTATTTTTGGGACAAACAACATTTACTTGACATTGCATTACTATATTTTTTAATATCCTATAAATTAACTATAAGTGCTTTGCAGCACGTCACAAGGAACTCTGAGTAAAAAAAGAATTCTTATCAGTTCGGTTGACATCTTTGGAAGGCAGTGATGGATTTTACAATTCTAGCGCAAAAAAAGCAATACCTTCATTATGAAGTAACAGATTCAGGGAGATAGTATATGCGTAGTGTATGGATGCATGAATTAACTTCGGATGACGTGGAAGAATACCTGAAGACAGACAAAACTGTCATTATCCCCATCGGAAGCACGGAGAGCCACGGACCGCACCTCCCCATGGGGACAGACAGCTATGAGGCCATAGACTATTCAGAGGAAATTGCCAAACAGGCGGGTGTGCTGTGCACTCCGCCCCTTTGGTTCGGTGATTCGCCTCACCATATGGGGCGACCAGGAACCATCTCACTTCGATCGCAAACGCTTATAGAAGTCCTGAAGGATGTGTATCGCTCTTTGATCCACCACGGTTTCAGCAGAATAATAACCTTTAACGGCCACCGACTTGCCAACCTCCCCGTTATTCAAATCGCCGCGAAACAGGTAAAGGAAGAGCATCCAAATGTTCTGTTTGCTTGCATTGACCCAGTGGTGATCGCAGCGGAAACGCACAGAAAGATCCGTACCGCCCCTGGAGAAGGGATTCACGCTGGGGAATTCGAAACCTCCCACATGCTTTTCAAACACCCGGAACTGGTACATTCCGAGAAGTTCGAAGTCAACCGAGGCATCTATATCGATTCCCCCTTTGTCCCCTTGGATTACTTCGCTCCAGGCAACAAGGTGATGTGGATCACAAGCTGGCACGATCAGGTCAAAGTGGCACCTAGAGGACACGTCGGCGATCCTACATCAGCCAGCATGGAGAAGGGAAAGGCGTTATGGGAGGCGGTTGTGACCAACGCAGTAAAATTCATTGAAGACATGCGGAAATATACGGGAGCACGTAAAGATTGAGAGGAAGAATCGCAAGATTCAATTCGGAAGCTGCAGAGAGGCGGAGGCCACGCTTTAAAGGATCCAAACGGAATACCCTGAAGATTATTAATAAGCGTGGGCTTGTCATCTTTCCTGGACGATGCGCCTCTGGCCGCCTACATGCAACGCCCTGGAGATCTTCTTAGATCGAAGCAATCAAATACATGCGCCATATTTCGGAACATGTGGTAAAAGGAGAAAAGTGCCATATTAGCTTGCACCTTGAAGCATGTGTTTGGGATAGAACGAAGAGGCTGAACAATCTATGGGATATATTAGGACTTACGGATGTGCTATTCAAAAGATGATGGCTGATCTCAGCAAGAGATTTACTAATGGGAGCACAACATAGATTGCATAGTTAACACACCACCCAGCAGGATAAAACTGTAAAATTCAGCAAGTATCGAAGAAGAGACAGAAACTTTTAAGTACCTTCCTTAATGTATTAATAACCAAAGGAAAAGGAGGTAAGCTATGAAGTACATGATTGAAGTAAGAAGCAGATGGATGAGTCTTTTTGTCCTGACCGTGTTTGTGGTAGGGGTGTGGGGTCTCCTGGCCCATACTGAGGTACAGGCCGAAACGGTCATTCGATTAGGGCACCTGTTTCCTACCACCCACTTCGAGCACAAAGGGGCTGTTAGACTCCAGGAGTTGATCGATCAGAAGACAAACGGGAAAGCCAAGCTTGAAATCTTTCCGGCCAGCCAACTCGGAAATGAGAAGGAGATGACGGAACAGGTTCGCACTGGTGCACTTCATATCACTATTGGCGGAGGAGCGATCCAGCAGTTCGTTCCGGAGATGCAGATAAACGGGCTTCCTGGCCTTTGGAAGGGGCATGACCACTTTGCCCATGTGTTGGCCTCCCCAGCAGGAGAAGAACTTCGTCAGATGGCCGAAAAGAAAAAGGTTGGTCTCAAAGTGTTGGGATTCAACACCACGGGGATTCGTCACTTCATGCACCGGTCAAAACTCATCCGCAAAACGGCGGAGTTCGAGGGTGTCAAAATTCGGGTGGATAACCAGCCAGCATCAGCGGCAATCTGGCGTGCGGTCAAAGCGAACCCGGTTGTCATTGCCTTCCCGGAGGTTTACTCGGCTCTCCAGACAGGTGTTGTCGACGCCGCGGAGCAGCCAGCTTGCGGCACGATTGCCATGAAATTCTTCGAGCAGGCCAAGTACCATACCCTCACCGGTCATCAGCTTACTGTGATGGCATTCCAAGTGAACCAGAAGTGGTGGGATGGGTTGCCTGATGATCTCAGAAGTCAGTTGAAGGCGGCTGTGGACGAGTATCTTCCCTATAGAAACCGCTTGGCAAAGGAGGCGGACGAGGGATGCATCGCCAAAATCAAGGAACTGGGAGGACAGGTCGTCTCCTTAGAGGATCCAGAGGCCTTCCGGGACGCCTTGAGCCCGATCCAGAAGCAGTTTGGGGACAAGTATGGCCTGAATGATTTGATCGCCAAGATTAAAGAAATGGATTAGAAAAGAAAGGCTCTTCCTCTCGCCGGCGGCTGTAATTGTCGGCGGGAGGAGAAAAATCCAGAGATGACTCATCGACTGAACGCACTTCTCAAACCAATCTTGCTGTGCAGCGAGTGGGGCCTTTTCTTATTCTTCCTGGTGCTTGTTATCCTAACCTTCACACAGGTTGTCCTGCGCTACGTCTTCAACTCTTCCCTTTTTTGGGGACAGGAAGTCATCTTCTTTCTGTTTACTTGGCTTATCTTCCTGAGTGCGGCCGTGGGAATGGCTAGGGGGAGCCACTTTTCCGTGGATCTGGTGGTCCGTCTTCTCCCCAACCCTTTGGGGAGGGTGTGTGCAGCCTTTATCCAGTTTTGTATCGTATCCATCTTGATCTTTTTCTGCGTGGTGGGGTTTAAGTTTGCAGCTCAAGCATGGCCTCAGGAATCGGATATTCTGCGCTTTCCCATGACCTGGATGTATCTCGCGCTTCCAGTTGCAGCGAGCATCATGCTCCTGATCACTGCCCGGAACGTTGTCGCCATCCTCACCGGCGAATCGATAGAGACGGAGACCGAGGAGAAACGATGATAGCGACGCTTTTTGGCATTTTTGCCCTGCTCATCATTCTTGGAACTCCCATCGCCTTTGCTATGAGCGGCAGTGCACTGCTGACCCTCCTGATTCTCTGGGATATTCCGCTTTCTGTGATCGTCCAAAAAACCTTTAATGCAGGAAGCTCCTTTTCTCTGTTGGCCATTCCTTTTTTCGTTTTAGCGGGAGAAGTGATGACCGCCAGCAAAATGACAGAGGGGTTGGTAAAGCTCTGCGATGCCCTTGTAGGGCACGTCCGCAGCGCTCTCGCCAGCGTCTCGATTCTGGCCTGCATGGTCTTCGCCGGAATATCCGGTTCAGGTGTTGCGGATACGGCTGCCATCGGGACCGTCATGATCCCCCAGCTTATCCAGAAAGGCTATCCACGTGGACGTGCGGCGTCAATTATCGCCGCAGGGGGTGCATTGGGGCCCATCATCCCGCCCAGTCTACTCATGATCATCTATGGTTCCATCGCCGAACTCTCCGTGGGCGCCCTCTTTCTTTCCGGAGCGGTTCCCGGGGTTTTAATGGGGATGGGCCTGATTTTGACAGCCTACATCTGGAATCTGCGAGGGAAGTGGGAAGAAGGATCTGAAAGGAACTTCAGTTTTAAGCGATTAGCCTTCAGCCTTCCTGGCGCTGCACTCCCCCTCTTCACGCCTGTTATCATCCTCGGCGGGATCGTTGGGGGGATCTTTACCGCCACCGAGGCTGGGGTCGTGGCGGCTGTTTACGCCCTAATCGCGGCCTTGGCCACTGGAAATCTCCCCCTGAAGGAGTTGAAAGGAATCTTTGTTCGAGCCATGTTGATCAGCACGCTCTCCCTCTTCATCATTTCAATGGCATCTATATTTGGCTGGATTCTGGCCATCCAGCATTTCCCCCAAATTGTGCAGGAGTTACTACTCGGGATCACAGGAGGAAACAAGTTCCTGGCAGCGGTGCTGATTCTGTCATTCCTGGTGGCCTTGGGGTTCGTTGTCGAGGTCATCTCCATCATGATCATCTTCACGCCTATTCTGGCTCCGCTTGGGCCGGCTTTAGGATATGACCCGATTCACTGGGGTCTGCTTCAGGTCATGGCCATTAACATGGGCGGTGTAACACCGCCGGTCGCAACGCACCTATATGTCTCAGCCAGCATTGCCAAATGCAGTCTGGGGGAGGTGAGCCGGAACGTAATGCCCCTATCGGCCGTGATGTATGCCGTCCTCCTCCTGGTGTTGTTGTTCCCGGATGTAGCGATGTTCTTGCCCCGGCTCTTTTTCCATTAATAGAAGAAAAGGATAGAGTATCCTCACATCTAGTAGTATGCAGAAAAACGGTGCGGTTTTAAAGAATCGAGCAAGAGGGTGACCTGCAAAGGTACGAAAGTGATGCAGCTCGCCGAGGCTGGAGTCGATGAAACAAGCCTCGCAGAGCTAAATGTTCAAAAACCGTAGGCCCTTTCGCGAGGTTTCATAGAGGCGTTGGCGCCTAATAAATTGGACGAGAAAGCGGGTCGAACTACCGAATCCATTTGTCAGTTAGAAATGATTTAAACGGAGAGGAACCATGCTATCGCAAGCATTGCGCGATAAAATTCTGAGCGCCATGGAGGCGAACCAGGATGACATCGTAGCATTCGCCCAGCGGCTGATCCAAATCGAGAGCGTGACAGGGCACGAGGGGCCAGTGCAGAAATTCCTGGCAGAGGAATTAACGCGCATGGGACTTACTGTCGACCGTTTTGAACCGGACCTGGAAGCGCTAAAAGGGCATCCTGCCTTTATTCCGGTGGAGGGTCTCAATTTCGCCGATCGCCCGAACTTCGTCGGAATCTATCGGGGAAAGGGCGGCGGTCGATCCTTGATCTTCAACGGCCATGTCGATACGATTCCGTTGGAACCAGTCCAGGCATGGACACATGGGCCCCTTTCAGGCGTTGTCGAGAATGGCAAGATCTTTGGGCGCGGGGCGGCTGATATGAAGAGTGGATTGGCGGCCATGACCATGGCGGTGAAGATCCTGATAGAAATGGGCTTTCGACCGAAGGGAGATATCATTCTGGAGTATGTTGTCGATGAGGAGATGACCGGCTATGGGACGCTCGCATGCATTCTTCGTGGTTACAAGGCGGACGCGGGTATCTCCTTGGAAACCAGCGATCTGTGTGTTCAGCCAGCGTGCATCGGTCGCCTGTGGTTCACCGTAACCCTCAAGGGGCTGGCGGTGTCGATTTCCCGCCACTGGGAGGGCGTGAGCGCTATCGATAAAGGAATCAAAATCTTCCAAGCGGTGAAAGATCTCGAGCAGACCCGCTGGGCCAACCTTCACCATCCGCTTTACCCAGACAACCGCCCTGCGCTGCCCTGCGCGGTCTGCATGTTTCATTCGGGGACATTTCCCAGCGCCGTGCCGGACTCCGCCATTCTCAAGGGAAGCCTGGGTGTGATGCCCCAGGAGAACGTGAAGGACGTCGAACGTCAGGTCGTGGATCATATCATGGGCGTCGCTCAGGAGGACCCCTGGCTTCATGACCATCCACCAACCGTGGAATTCAAGGAGGTAGGGGCAGATGGTGCGGAAATCCCTAGAGATCACCCTATAGTTCAAACGGTGTGTTCTGCCTTCGAGATGGCCACCGGGGCTTCGCCCACCATCAGCGGAAGAACCGGTGGAGCGGACACGCGCTATCTCATCAAGTACGGGGAAACCCCAACCGTCATTTTCGGTCCGGGGATGACTTCAGAAATGCATGCCATAAATGAGTCTGTGTCTGTTGAAAACTTATGCACTGCCACGAAGACACTGGCACTGGCCGCTGTGGAGTGGTGCGGCGTCGATTGAGCTCTCATTCAGCTGCTAATCTCTCTATATTTTAAAACATATTTTTTAAATCTGGATCTATAAGCTGGTTATCAGCTTGTCTTGCTTTTTCTATGAAAAATGAAGCCTACATCGGTGTCGACCTTGGTACCAGCAACGTGAAGGCAATGGCCTTGGATTACGCTGGTTCCTGTATTGCTTATGCTTCCCAACGTTTACCCATAGCTCGTGGCCCAGATGGGAAAGCCGAGCAACATCCAATCTCATGGGAAGAGATTACGGGGAAGTGCCTTCGAGATCTTTCAGGGATGCTGAAGGAGAAATCTTTTCATCCTGCGGGTGTGGCTGCAACGGGGCAAATGAACGGACCTGTCCTGCTGAATAGAAGCGGGGCTCCTCTCCGAGCCGTTCCTCTTTGGTGCGATACACGCTGTGCTCCTCAATGTGAGAAAATAGAAAGGTTAATGCCCAAGAAAGTCCTCTTGGAGAAAACTGGACATACTGCCGTGACAGGCTACACTGCTCCAAAGTTAATGTGGTTGATGGACCATGAACCGGAGGTGATCAAAGCCGCTTCCCATCTTCTCCTCCCGAAAGATTACATCACAAAACTGCTCACGGAAGAGATTTATTCTGATTTTTCGGATGCGTCTAATACCTTGTTGTTTGATATTCATCGCGGCGTCTGGGATGAAGAAATCATTCGAACTCTCGATCTTGATTCAATAGGATTTCCCTCACTCGCCAGTAGCATTGACCCTGTTGGAAAGATTTCGGGAAAAGGGGCAATCTGGTCTGGATTGCCGCAGGGAACACCGGTGGCCGCCGGTGCAGGGGATTCCATCGCAGCGGCGCTTGGAGCTGGTATCTACGGCCCATCCATTCTCCAGATAGTCATCGGATCGGCTGGCGATGTCAATTGTGTTGTGGGAGAGATTGTGATCGATTCATCCGGAAGGATTCATACCGGCCTGTTTGTGGATCGCCACCATTGGATCATAAGCGGCGTGCTTCAGGCCTCCGGTGCATCCATGCAGTGGTGGTCTGAAATCACCGGAAGAGATCTTGACCAACTGATGAGCGAAGTAACTCGCGATAACCCTCCAGAGGTGATGTTTGCGCCCTACCTTGCGGGTGAACGGACGCCTCATCTCGATCCCCATGTGCGCGGTGCATTCATTTTACTGTCCGGGAATACTACCCGGGCGGATATGACTCGTGCAGTATTGGAAGGTATCGCCTTTTCCTTCCGCGACGCCATTGAGGTCTTTCATGGATTGGGTATTCGCCCCCATCAGATTTCTTTAACAGGAGGCGGAATAACCGGCGATATTCTCTGCCAGATTCTGGCAAGCGTTATAGGGCTTCCGATGCAAAGGATAGCAACAGATGTGACCGCCAGAGGCACCGCAGTTCTCGCGGCATGCGTTGCAGGTCGGTTCTCCCATTGGCAGGAAGGGGCCTCAGCCTGGCCACTCAGGGGAGATTCCTTCCTCCCCGATGAAACCAGTTCATATCAGAGAGCATATCCACGATTCCGAAAGCTCTATCCCCACCTGGCGGACTTTTCTGGTCATCCTATTAAGAAAGCTTGAAAACCTCCATTAGGACTGATCACTTCGCGATCAAATATATCCTTTAGCTCAGTCATTCATTCCAAGTGAAATGAACCTTTCGGAATTGAATAGCGAATTCTTTCGCTTGAGGCAAAACATCTTGCGGAGATCGCGTTTTCGTGATGACATCAGCGATCAGGGCGGCGAGAGAATCCATATCATCTTCTTTGGCACCCATCCGAGTGATCTCCTGCACGCCGATTCGGATGCCTTCTGTCCCCAAAGCTTCGGGAAGCTCACAGGTGTTGACGATAATATTACTCTCCTCCAGCCATGAGGCGACTTCTTTGGCTTTCCCAAAAGGCCCAACCCGCAGTAAGATTGTGTGCGATTTGGTAAAGTGACCATCCTTTGAGACCACATCCAAACCCTTTGAATCGATGGCTGCACTAAGTCGCTGGGCATTGGAAATAGTTTGGTCTGCATATGCCCTGCCCCAGTGCTTCAATTCAAGAAGGGCCATCCCCAAGGCTGGCAGCCGGGCGGGATGGTGGTTGGTTACGAGAGCTGGATAGATTGCCACTGCAATTTTCTCCATGAGATCCAGGTTATTTGACAAGATAATGCCACCCTGTGAGCCCGGCAGTGTTTTGTGGGTACTTCCAAACATCAGCGATGCACCTTCTGCGATAGGATCTTGAAACCTTTGAGCTGCGATGAGTCCAAAGACATGCGAGGCGTCATAGGCCAAAATGGTATTCGGATGGGACTGCAGGGCTTTGGCCAGTTCACGCACAGGATGGGGAAAAAGAAAATTGCTGGATCCCAGAATGATAAGCTTCGGTTTCGTTTCTCGAATCATCTCGACGGTCTGATCCACATTGATGTTATAGACCTTTGGGTCAAAGGGCAGAAAACGCACATCGAGAGGCGTCGCCTGCGCCTGTCCCAGCTTGTAAGCCAAGCGATGGCCGCCGATCTTGCGACTTACTTCCAGGATGACATCTCCAGGCCTGGTAAGGGCCATGATGACGGCTGAGCCTGCCACATGGCCGGAAATGGGACGTAACTCAGCGTATTTCGTCCCGTATAGCTCCGTCACCAGCTCTGTGACCAGCTCTTCGATCTTCTCCACCCATCGTGTCCCTTGATATTTTCTCGCCGAAACATCCCGACCCACGTAGTCTGCGTAGCGTTGCGTTAGATCGCTATTCAGAAGCGTTCTGACATGAGGGCTTTGGACGTTCTCCGCAGCAATCAGGTTGATGCACTGCGAGCGCCATTCCTCATGCTCATGGAGTAAGAAATCGATTTTTTCTCTTGAAATTTTTTCTGTCATTGCTGCTACATTAACATGATGCTTCAATACGAAAAGAAATAGAATTTATCTCGGTTGTCTCCCAATCGACCTAGAATCCCCGCTCCCGGCTCCTTTTATTTTCCATCATCATATATCATCATATAAACGAGAAGCCACAAAATATGGATTACTATATGCCTGCTACTGAAAAAACGCAACAAACAATATGAGAAATCGGATGGTTCTATTAGGAAAAAGGCCTCGAAAAAAAATCTATAGCAAACGTCTTAATTATATTGACATAATGAAAGTATTTTTTTCGGTTTGC
>CAZTAS010000242.1:0-9177 GCA_964611635.1 uncultured Thermodesulfobacteriota bacterium | reverse complement strand
CTTTATCAAGGCTTACATCATGGAGCGTCGCAAGAGCGACTGATTTTTTCGGCCAATGGCGGGACTTTCTGCGTTTTATCCCATTGTCGTCAGATCTTTCATAAATAATAGATGTGTAGATATATATGACTGAAGACCCTGAGGGTTCTATCGCGAAACCCGCCATTTCTTTCTTTACGTAAATAAATAAGAATACTGCAAAGGGTGCATTATTGTTAAGGAGAAAAAATGCTATTCTCAGTCCCATATGGAAAGACAAAGATGACCTTTGATGCTCCAGAAAAGAATGTGTATGTCGCTTTTCCCAAGGAGAGCCCGGAGGTGCTAACTGATCTGGAAGGGGCCACTAGAGAGGTTCTCGCTTTCCCTGATAGCTCGCAAAAACTGTCTCAGGCCGTAAGGCCTGGGCAGAAGGTTGTCATCATTGTAGACGATCACACTCGCCCCACACCTACAGCCAAAATGATTGGCCCCGTTATGACGGAGATGCTTGAAGCCGGAGTGAATATAAAGGACGTTCAAGTGATCATAGGATGCGGATTGCACCGACCCTGCACTATCGAGGAAATGGAAAGAATTATTGGACCAGAATTATTCAAGAAGCTTTGTGTATCCAACCACGATGCATACCGTGGTCCCTTGAACGACTTAGGACATAGCAGGCATGGTACACCTATGCGGATTAACTCCAAGGTTGTAAATGCTGATATCAGGATCTGCCTGGGTCTGATTGAACCCCACAGACTGACAGGATGGACGGGCGGCCGAAAAAGTATCTGCCCTGGTGTCTCCGCATCTGAGACTATTTTGACAAACCACGCTCTATCTGGGCGATGCAACTGTGAGATAGGAGTTCTGGAGGGAAACATCATTCATGAGGACATGATAGAGATCGCCGGGAAGGTAGGCATCGATTTTATAGTGAACGCGGTTCTGAATGAGAAAATGGAGCCTGTGAGCATCGTTGCTGGGGATTGGATTAAAGCTCACCATCGCGGTATACAGAAAGCGGAGAACTTTCTCAAAATCGATGTGCCTTTCCAGCCCGACATTCTGATAATCTCTCCGGGTGGGTATCCGCGGGATAGCGCGCTCTGGGGCGTTCACGGGAAGGCATTCACTCGCTCCAATATTCTCAGACATGGAGGAGTGGTAATTATGGTGGCGGAATGCAGGGATCGTTTCGGACATAAGAAGTTAGAGGAGTGGATGCTGATGGAGGGTGGCCCCAAGGCAATTTTAGAAAAAGTAAAGAGTGAGCCTTTTTCCTTTTACAGCGACAAGGCCGCTTACCTGGCACGTCTCCCCGAGCGTTGTGACGTGATCTTTGTCAGTTCAGGAATCACGAAGGAGCTTATTCCCAAGTTCCCATATCTATATGCAAAAGATGCTCAAGAGGCATTAGAACTGGCATGGGAGAAGGTGGGCAAGGATTCCAAAATCGTGCTTATTCCCTCAGCCGCGGCAACAATTCCTCGACTCAAAATGAATTAAGAAAAGGTGGCAGCCCATGGCAAAACTTTTTAAGAATAAGGAGATTGTTGGGGGCATTGCCTTTCTGCTTTTGAGTATCTGGCTTATTTATCAAATCTCTCATTTCCCAACTACAGCCGAAAGATATCGTTCTCTGGGGCCGGAGGTCTTTCCCTATTTTTTATCTATATGCCTTACCTTTCTGAGTATTGCAATGATTTATCAGGGCATACGAAGGGAGAGAGGTGCTATACTATCATTCTCATTTAAGGAAAAGAGCGCCGAACAGATGCTTCTGCTAATTATTCTTGTGTGCAGCTTTGCCTATTTTATAGAAGACATCGGCTTTATACTGGGAGGACTTGGCTTCATGGCTCTTGCGCAGCTGATAATGGGCGCAAAGAAGTGGTGGTTCATCATCGCACTCTCTTTGGCCGTTGTTGGCATTATCTATGTGCTCTTTGTTATCCTTCTCAGAGTACCCCTTCCCGAGGGAATTGTATTGATTTGAGGTTCAATAAAGGGAAATTGTTATGGAACTGTTTTGGCATGGAATTTCTCAGGTGTTTCAAATCAAGATGCTCCTTTTCGTTTCTGGCGGAACGATCTTGGGGATCACTGTGGGGGCTCTTCCAGGGTTGACCGCCACGATGGGGGTGGCCATCCTGCTTCCCGTGACGTTTTACATGTCCCCTGAGGAAGGAATGCTGATCCTTTTGGGGATCTATGTGGGAGGTATTTATGGGGGGTCAATCGCCGCCATTCTGATGAACATCCCTGGATGTCCCGCTTCGATTATGACCACCCTTGATGGTTACCCTATGACACAGAGAGGGGAAGGTGGAAGGGCTATTGGGCTTGCGACCACATGCTCTTTTATCGGGGGAATCTTTGGTGTTATGGCCCTCATTTTCATTGCTCCGATACTGGCACGATTTGCTCTGAGCTTTGGCCCGCCTGAGTATGCATTGTTAGCCTTCTTTGGCCTCAGTGCCATAGTGGTTGTGGCAGCAAAATCCATGGTAAAAGGATTTATCGGGGTCATTCTCGGGCTGCTTATGGCTACCGTGGGGATGGATCCGATTGTCAGCGTGCCCAGATTCACCTTCGGCAGTATTGATTTGTTGACTGGAATTGGTTATATCCCAGTGGTAATAGGACTTTTCGGGTTGGCTGAGGTGCTGAGTCAGACTTTGAAAATGGTTACAAGGGAGGCCGTGAAACAGAGGCTCAAACGAGTAATTCCCACCGTGCCGGATCTAAAAAATATTTTTCGTAATGCCTTCTATCCATGCTGGATGGGAACCTTTATCGGAGCTCTTCCCGGAGCAGGGGCGACCATTGCAGCAATCATCTCATATAACAGAGCCATGCAGACCGCTAGAAAACCGGAATTATTTGGAACAGGAATTCCTGAAGGCATTATCGCCTGTGAGACGGCGAATAACGCAACCATAGGGGGGGCAATGGTTCCACTGCTGACGCTGGGCATTCCGGGGAGTGCAGTTACAGCGGTGCTCCTTGGAGCATTCATGATGCACAACATCCAGCCTGGCCCCCTCCTTTTTGTCCAGCATGCGGAGCTTGTATATACAATCTTTGTAGGATTGATCGTGGCCAATATAGCAATGCTTATTTTTGGAATCGCGGGGGCCAAGGTCATCCCGCGGGTGGTGAACCTTCCCAAGAGCGTATTACTTCCAACGATAGCAATTCTCTGCGTTGTAGGATCATTCGCGCTGCACAACAGCTTATTTGAGGTTGGCAGCATGGTTGTTAGCGGTGTAATCGGGTTTTTGCTTCGAGAGATGGAAATATCACCCGGTCCGATCATTCTCGGGCTTATTCTCGGTCCCATTGCGGAGATCAATTTTAGAGGAGCACTCGAGCTTTCCGCAGGAAATCCTCTTATTTTTGTGACCAGACCGGTTTCACTTGCGGTGCTGATTTTAACAATCATACTTATCGCCTATCCCTTTGTCAGGGAATCGATGCTTAAGCGGAAGGAAGCGAAGCCAGCCAAGGGTAGACAATTGGTCAAGGACGATGAGATGTGATCAGACTGAGAAAGGAGGGGAAATTGATGTCAAAATGTTTTTTAAAGATTCCCATTGATATGCACTGAAAACATGTCGAAAGGAAGAAAGGAGGAAAAACAATGAGATTGAGATTTGCAACCGGGCATTGTGTATTTGTATTTGCATTGGTGGTATTATTAATTTCCGCAACCACCGGAGTGGCAGCGGAAAAGTTTCCTGTAAAACCCGTCAAATATGTTATAGGTTGGGGGCCAGGTGGAGGCTCTGACATCGTCGGCCGCCTGCTGTGCACTCTGGCCGAAAAAAACTTGGGAAAGCCTATCATAGTTCAGAATATGCCAGGAGGCTCGGGCGCAAAAGCTTACACTTTCATAGCCAAATCAAAGCCAGATGGCTATACCATAGGCAATTGCACAAGCACCATCTCAACCCACCGATTTATGGGGAATATTCCCATCGGGTCACCCGATTTCGAGCCAATCATTGCATTCAATTTCGACCCCGGGGGAATATGGGTCAGAAAGGAAGCTCCCTGGAACAACCTCAAGGAATTCGTAGATTACGTAAAGAAAAACCCCGGTAAAGTGACCATCGCTGCTTCCAATCCCGGATCCATAACCAGGCTGGAGCTGCTTGCCCTGGAGCAATCTGCCGGCCTGGAGTTCAGGATTCTCTCCCAGAGGGGCGGAGCAGGCAAGGGTCCCGTGGCTCTCGCAGGGGGTCATGTAGATGCATGCCAGGCGACTCCACTGGAGGGCTTCTCCATGTATAAGGCAGGAAAGATCAAACCTTTGGGCGTCATGAGCGATGAGCGCGTACGAAGCACCTATCCAGACCTTCCCACTTATAAGGAACAGGGATTTCCTCTCGTTATGAGCTCCCTTCGCATGGTCTTGGCCCCAAAGGGAACGCCCAAAGATCGGATAGAAATCCTCTATAATGCCTTCTACAAAGCCATACACACAGAAAAATTTCGAGCCTCTTTAGAAAACAGGGGATCAAATTGTCTCGATTGGCGTCCTGAGAAATGCGTTGAATACCTTAAGGAACAGGATGCCCTTTTCATGGATGTGATCAAGAAAGCCGGGCTCTATAAGCCCAAGTAGAAGAATGTTGAAAAAGTAGCAATACAGGGGGAAGAAGGATAATATTTTACTCTTCTTCCCTCTTAAATTTAAAAGATGGACTATGACCGCTTATTGTAAAACGGTAGAAACAGATGTTCTCATAATCGGGGCAGGGGCCGCTGGTCTTCGGGTTGCCTGTGAGGCGAGAAAATCCGGGGCCAGTGTCTTGTCGGTCTGCAAGGGAAGAGGGCCTCTTACCTCTACAAGTGCCATAGCGGGCGGGATCGGGGCGGCCATTGGCCATTCCGACCCCAAGGACAATCCAGCGCTGCATTATAAGGATACCATAGAGGCTGGAAACCGACTGGGAGACCCAAGTCTGGTCCACATGATGGTCTTTCGAGCGCCCGAAGAAATATGGGGATTGGAAGCCATAGGCGTGAGATTTGATAGACAAGAAAAAGGCAAGCTGAAGCAGCTCAAGAGGGGTGGACATTCCTACGGAAGGATGTGTGTGTGCAAGGGAGATAAAGGAGGAAGAGAGATTGTTAATGTTCTGAATGCTTTTGTCTCATCTCTTCGAGTCCCCCTGATGAGGGACGTTATGATCCTCGACCTCCTCAGGGATGAATATCGTGTGGTGGGGGCTATCGGCTTTGACATAAGGGAGGGCTGTTTCGTAGCCTTTTCCGCCAAAGCAGTGGTGTTGGCAACGGGAGGAAGCTCGAGGATATATCCTTTTTCCAGCATCCCTCACGAAATGACTGGAGATGGCCACGCAATAGCCTTGCGCGCGGGCGCTGAAATGATGGATATGGAGATGCTGCAATTTCACCCCGGGGGGCTTTGTGCTCCAGGGATTTACCGTGGCTGTTCTTTGCGGGAGCCATCGCATTATGCTGCTCAAGGTGGCAGACTTTTGAATACTGCTGGTGAGCGTTTTATGGAAAAGTATGACACTCGCCTGGAAATGGCAACGCGGGATGTTATATCAAGAGCCATTTTCACCGAAGTGCTCGAGGGCAGGGGAACACCAAATGGAGGTGTGTATCTGGACCTATCGCATATTCCCCATGATGTCAGAATGGATTTCCCCAAATCCTCCCAGAAAGCTTATGAATTGTGCCGCTTAGTTGGAATCGATATGACAAAAGAAGATCGCTTGGAGCTCGCTCCAACTCTTCACCACGTGATGGGAGGAGTCCGGATTGACGACCTAACCCGATCATCCATACAGGGACTTTTTGCATGCGGGGAAGTGGCCGGTGGTATTCATGGAGCAAATCGGCTCTCAGGAAACGCAATGATGGATACTCAAGTCTTTGGTGCCATCGCTGGCAAAGAAGCTGCTTACTATGCAAGAGGGAAAAAACACTATGCTCGAATCTCAATTAAAATTAAGGATGCCTTAAGAGACATGAAGGGGATATTGAAATCCCGCGGCGAGGTACGTCCCATAAAGATAGAGAGGAAAATACAGGAACTGATGTGGAAGTGCGGTTCAGCTAAACGGAAGGGGGAGGATATTTCCCAAGGGCAGGATGATCTTGAAACAATCCGGGAAGAGGATTGGAAAAACATTGGAATTCACCCATCGGATAGCGTACAGAATCGTGAAATAATTAACGCTCTTGAGGTGAGGAATCTCATCGATTTTGCAAGGATGTTCCTTCAGAGTGCGTTTTATCGTGAGGAAAGCAGAGGGGCACATTTTCGAGAAGATTTCCCCCGGAGAGATGATGAAAAATGGCTTAAAAATATCATTTTGAAGCAAGTAGGAGAGCGTTTATCCATAAGTACATCCCAGATCCCAAAGGAGAGAAGCATTGGGAAATCCTGAAAGGATAACCATTTTTGTGCTTAGAAATTCAGGATTGTTTCAGAAGTTTGAAATTCCCGCATCAAGGAATATATCAATTCTGGAAGCTCTTTATTATATTTGGGAACATCTCGATCCCTCCTTTGCCTTTAGCTATTCATGTCGTGTAGGAATTTGTCATTCATGTCTTGTTCAAGCCAACGGGCGTCCTGTCCTGGCTTGCAGGACATTGGTGAAAGAGGGGATGAGAATCGAACCAGCCAAGGGTTTTAAGCAGATCCGAGACACGATAGTGGACCTGGAGCATAAAACCTCTTCTATTTCGTGATTATAAAAATTAAATTCTTTTCGAGTCTTGGCTATTAGTACACTACAGGAGGCTCAAAGATGGAAAAATATAATGCGGCACTTCTCAAGCTCGAACTTCTCAGCCAGGGAATAAAGATCGATTCAAGTGTTCACGATGCAGTCGGCAAGGAGATTAAGGAACCATTAAGACAGAGAGCCGGTGTGGGAAGCGGCGGCATTGATCTCATCCTTGAGGGAGAAATTTACGTGGGGGCTCCAACGATGGAGAAATTCTCTAAAAACTCGCCCTTTGTTCTCAAGAAGAAAGGCGCGAATTATTTCATCGAAAAACATGGACGACCCATACAAAAGATAGAGCTTTTTCCCAGGCCGGCTTTTTATGACAAGACCACCAGCGATGGAACCCCGATGCGCAGGATAGGCACCATACAGGGGGATTTTATCGGTATTTCCCTCGATAATCGTTGCTGGTTCTGGGGTCATTATAAAGGTGACAAGCTGGAATCATACAGGGGAAAGCAGTGCAAGTTCTGTTCCATAGGACTTAACCTTGACACTACGGAGCAGCCGAGAAAGACCGTGGATCAAATACTCCAGGTTTGTGAAGTTGCTTTAAAAGAAAAGCACTGCCGCCACGTAGCCCTTAACGCAGGCACCTTTCCTCCGCCGGGCAGAGGGCACGAAGAATATGCAAAGATTGTCCAGGCAATAAAGGAAAACTTAGACAAGTATATCCGCCTTAGCATAGCCCCTCCTGATGAGGAGCAGTACATCGACATTCTGCGTGAAGCGGGAGCGGATCTGATCGGTTACGACTATGAGGTCTTCGACCCGGAGCTGTACAAAGAGATTTGCCCCGGGAAATACAAGGAAATAGATCGGGAAAAACCTCGTCAGACGTATGACAGAATGCTTCGCTATGCGGTGAAGAAAGGAGGGCCGAGCTCAACTTACTCCAATATCCTAGCCGGGCTTGAGCCCAAAGAGAGCACTGTTGCGGGAATCGAGCACCTTGCATCGATGAGTGTCATACCCAGGGTTTTTGTATTCCGGGCTCTGACGGGCACGGCCATGCAGGATGCTCCTATGTCCACCCCACAGGAATTGATTTATATTTATCAAAAGATGAAAGAGATTATAGAGGAGAAATATCACGGAGATGTGGGCTGCCCCGGGTGCGGACGCGTTGAGGTCGGCTCTAGAAAACATCTCGGGATCATCCCCCAGATGCCGAGAATAACGAAGGAAGATCTTCTGGTTGCTGGAATCGACCCGAAATCTATAGGATAGGCGTATTACCAGCCCAGCTATGGCGAGATGCTAAACCTTACGATCCGCGCCTCTCCAGTATTTTTCTCGCAAAATACGTTTCAGTATCTTTCCTTGAAAGTTTTTGGGAAGAGCATTTACGAATTCCACTGATTTTGGTTTTTTGTAAGAAGCGATCCGGTTTTTGCATAACTCGATGATTTCTTCTTCTGTGATATTTACCCCAGGCCGAGGCACTACCAACGCCTTGACGGATTCTCCCCACATCTCGTCGGGGACGCCGATAACGGTTACTTCCTGGACGCCTTCATGACTCTCTATGACCCGCTCCACTTCTCGGGGGTAAATGTTGAAGCCACCGCTGATAATCATGTCTTTCCTTCGATCCACTATGTATATGTAACCCTCTTCATCCTTTCTGGCTATATCACCCGTGTGAAGCCATCCGTTCTCGTCGATAACCTCTCTTGTGGCTTCGGGATCTTTCCAATACCCCTTCATGACGGTCTCTCCCCGAAGAAGAATCTCTCCCAATTCTCCGGGGGAAGCCTCCTCCCCTTTCTCGTTGACGATACGGACCTCGATTCCAAGAGCAGGCCTTCCAGCAGAGGCCAGGGGCCTTAATTGCTTCTCATCCCCATCGATGGCAACGTCTTCTGGGGAAAGGAAGATCACTGGCTGCGTGGCTTCGGAAAGTCCGTAGTTTTGCCTGAAAATATTGCCGAAGATCTTTATGGCCATTTTGAGTTTATCCGCAGGCATTGGAGCGGTGCCATAAAATATTCGCTTGAGGCTGCTTACGTCATACTCTTGAACCCTGGGATGTAGAACAAGCCGAATGATCATTGTAGGTACGAACATGGCAGCGGTCGGACGTTCCTTCTGAACGGTCTCGAGAACTCTTTCTTCATTGAAGCGTCTGAGGATGATATTGCAAGCACCTTTAATGTAATATTTTCGAAAGAGCACGCGTGCAGCATGGGTCAGGGGCGCAACGTTCAGCATAACGTCCGCGGCGGTGGTGAGCCGATCCTCGTTGATGAAGTCGTTTCTCAACCTTGCAAGGTCATTCCCGATGGTCTTCATGACGCCCTTTGGTTTCCCTGTAGTGCCGGATGTATATGCTATTCGCTCCAGATCATCCAGGGAGACCAAGACTTCCGGCTCTTTTGTGGATGACGCCTCTATCAGCTTTTCGTAT
>CAZTAS010000241.1:0-9221 GCA_964611635.1 uncultured Thermodesulfobacteriota bacterium | reverse complement strand
AGCCTGCCCTGATTATGCAAAGTGAGCAAGCTATTGTATGGCAGGCTGGAAAGCCTGCCCCACATTATAGGTTATGATGCTATTTTTAGAACATTAGCTGCATTTTTCGGGTTAAATTCAGATATCAAATTTAATGAGACCCTTCGGGTTTAAATAAACGGGGGATCCAGAATCATGGAATAAAAGCATCGCCATGAGAAAGAGTAGAAATTATCTGATTTTGCTCAGCAAGCTTCCTCTAAGTTTTCGCCTAATGGGAGGGCATTATGAGGGTATGATCTCGTTCCTTGCCGAAAGACCAAAAGCTTTAGCACATCATTTTGCTGGTTTTTATCTAAACTGCCAGATGTTTCCTGATTATCTCTTCATTTTCAAGCAGTTCTCTGGTTGTGGCAGTTCGGTGGATCTTAGCCTTGCTCTCCATTAAATAATGCCGACTGGCTAGTTGTAGGGCAATGCGAAAGTTCTGCTCCACAATGAGGAGAGTGAGCGCGTGTTCCTTGCAGAGACTCTTCACGATTTCCACCACAGCATTTACCAGGACAGGGGCGAGTCCTTGAGATGGCTCATCAAGGAGCATGATTTTTGGGTTGCCCATGAGGCTTCGGCCTATAGCCAGCATCTGTTGCTCACCCCCGCTCAGCGTGGCACCGTCCTGTTTTTTTCTGGCTTCAAGGACAGGAAATAGCTCGTAGACTCGTTTAAAATTCCAACTATCCTCTGTTACGGAAGGGCGTTCTGCTAATTTGAGGTTCTCTTCAACGCTTAACCCGGGGAAGATGTGTCTTTCCGCAGGAACGTAGGCGATCCCCCTGCTGACGATTTTGTGAGGTGGCCAGCCTGTTACATCTGCACCTTCTATTCTTATATTGCCGGATCTGGGAGGCGTAAGACCCACAATAGAGCGCAGAGTCGTCGTTTTTCCCACCCCATTTCGCCCCAATATAGAGACGGCCTCTCCTTTCTCAACGTAAAGAGAAAGACCCTGAATAATATGGCTATCACCATAATAAGTATGAATTTCTTCCACCTCGATTATGATATCATTCTTCTTTACCAAGATAGGCCTCTTTTACCCGTTCATTTTGTTGAATCTCTTCTGGGGTTCCTTCCGCGATGATGCCACCTTGATGCATGACTGAAATCCTGTCTGAAATGCTCATCACCACTTCCATATCGTGTTCGACCAAGGTGATAGGAATTTCCTTAGATAACCGCCTGACGAGTTTGGTGGTGCGTTCCGTCTCTCCAGGTGACATTCCGGAGGTAGGCTCATCCAGGAGCAAAAGCTTTGGCTCGCCAGCCAGAGCGATGCCAATTTCGAGTAACCTCTGATCGCCGTGGGAGAGGTTGCTGGCAGGGATTTCTGCCTGGTCCGTCAGTCCAAGTTGCTCCAATATACCCCAGGCCCCATCATTTACATTCTTCAATCTTTCTTTGGAAGAAAGGACTCTGAGAGAGCCTCCTTTTTTCGCTTGCTTTGCAATGCGCACGTTCTCGAATACAGTTAAGCCTAAGAAAATGCTGCTTTTTTGAAAGGTTCGAGATATGCCCAGCCTGACGATTTCATGAGGCGGTCTATTGGTGATATCATGACCCTGATAAAATACCTGGCCCGAACTGGCAGGTAATCGTCCGGTTATGACATTGAAAAGCGTGGTCTTCCCTGCCCCGTTTGGACCAATGATAGAGCGGAGCTCATTTTCTTCAATTTTTAAACTGACATTGTTGACTGCCATCACCCCGCCGAAGTGTCGGCTCAGGTCACGTGTGGTTAGAATGGTTGCCATAGTTATCCTGTTCTTTTTGTTTTTGAGGGGTATATATGGTCTTTAAGTCCGGCGATGCCTTTCGGCAAGAAGAGAACCAGCAGAATTACGACCAACCCGAGAAATATCATCCAGTGTTCGGTCATCGTGCTGATATAATCCTGAGCGAATATAAAAACCGCGGATCCAATATAAGGCCCCCACAGCGTTCCCAGCCCTCCCAGGAGCGTCATCATCAACACCGCTCCACCAGCATTAGCATCCATCATCGTTGGTGAGACTGAGCCTTTCAGGAATGTGAATAAAGCACCGGACACCCCGGCAACTGAGCAAGCCAGCATCCATCCCAGAAGCTTGTATCTGTGCACATTGATCCCGATAAAGGATGTTCGTTCCTCATTCTCCCTAATAGATTCAAGGACTGCGCCAAAGGGCGAATGAATGATCCGCCAGGTAAGGAGGAAGCAGATGGTCACCACGGAAAGCGTGAAAAGATATGCCGCGGGGGGGTCGCCTGTACTTCCCAGAACCCAATTTCCGATGGCTATCTCTGGCCTGGGGATACCGATCAATCCATCGTCACCTCCAGTAATGTTTCGCGCTTTCCAAACCACTGTGAAGTACATCATGCCAAAAGCGATGGTGAGCAGAGCAAAGGCAAATCCTCCGGTTCGAACCTGCAACCACCCGATCGGAAAGGCAATGAGAGCTGTTACCCCGATACCTAAAACCATGAGCAACCACAGAGAAGAAGAAGGATCTATATACTTAAGAAAGAGACCTATCGCGTAGGCTCCGATGCCCATGTAAGCGGCATGCATAAAGGAGAGAAGTCCCGTGTACCCGAGCAGGACATCAAGGCTCATCGCCAGCATACCATAGATCAGAATTTCAGTTGCTAATCTCAGATAGAAGCGGTTGGTTATTACGAATGGGACCATAACAAGGATTACTAAAAGCAGTAATAGCATGCCATATCTGAAAGCATTTTCATTAAACCAGCGGCTGGTTTTACCGGATCCGGGACTATTCATTTTACTCAAACTTGCCTTCTCCAAGGATACCCCTGGGCATAAGTATGAGGATAATAGCCATCATTACATAAACCACTACCATCGCATAATCTGTTATAAAGACGTAGCCCAGGGTCTGGACCACGCCTACTAACAAGGCCGCTATAGCTGAGCCTTTTAAGCTACCCAAACCTCCGATGACAAGCACGACAAAACAACTGATCAGCATCTCTCCGCCCATCATAGGATAGACGGTAAGCAGAGGACCAGCAATAACGCCTCCTATCCCAGCCAGAACACAACCAAGAGCAAATACAATCATATAAACATAGTTCATGTTTATTCCCAGGGCAGAAACCATCTCTGGTATGTTACTGGCTGCCCTCATCGTCATCCCTATTTTGGTCTTTTCGAGCAGAAACATCAAACATGCCATGACGGCCACAGTGGTGAGGAGTATGAAGAATCGGTAAAACGGATAGGGAATGCCCGCTATCTTTATGGTTTTACCCAAAAAGGCGGGTATTTCGATGAAGCGAATTTGATCCCCCCATATATATTTTAACAGTCCATCCAGGAATACCATCAGGCCATAGGTTAGAATCAAGCTATACAACATGGGTCTTCTTCGAGTCGGGGCTATAACAGCTCGCTCTATCATCACTCCCACGACTGCGACCATCACAGGAGCGATTAACAGGGCAAGGAAGAAGTTTAGACCTGAGGCTACAAGGGTGTAACCGAAGTAAGCTCCAAGGGCGTAAAGAGAACCATGAGCCAGGTTGATCACGCGGTTGATCCCGTAAATGATATTAAGCCCTATTGCGATTAAAAGTAATAGTCCTCCCAGCGCAATACAGTTAATGCTCATTTGCACCCAAAAAGTGATATCAGTAGACATATTATTTTCCGTCAGTTCTCTTAACTTAAAAAAGGAAAATTCTCTCTTGAGCGAACGGTGTGGATTTGTTAGGTACCCGGCTTGGCGAATTGGAAGATCAGCATTTCCAGATACTTGAGCCCTAAGGGCGAGTTCTGGAAAAGCCTGAAGTGAGCCTTAGCACGGGTCAAAAGATCCACTACTGAGCTGAAAAGAGAATTTTTCAGTTTCACTATTTAAACAGGAATTCCCCCAGCTTGCTGCAGGGATGAATCTAAAAATAAACTTTTTTCCGCATTATTGGCTGAGCAAAGCGAAGCCAACGTGAAACCCTGCGGCTTGCTAAAGGGAAAAGTTCATTCTTAATCGGGGAGGAAAAAAGAGTTCCTTTTCGCAAGGCCTCCCAAATCCTCCCCTTTCTCACTCCTTTACAGGTTTTAATGAACCATAAACTTTATTCTGGTGGACCTAATTGTTCGGCCTTAAGATGGACTAACACCTTCTTCATTATCTTCGCTCCATAAGGGTTGGGTGGCGCTAATACGGTTTCGGTGAGTACCGCAGGGGTTCTCATGCAGTTGTCCTTCGGCGAGATCCGAACAAGGCCATAAGGTCCATCGAAAGTGGCACCTTTTAAGGCATTGGCTATTTTATCCGGGTCTGTGCTCCCTGCTTTTTCGATGGCGTTAAACAAGACCATTGAACCGACATAAGCTTGACATCCCTGAGACGGGGGAACCTCTTTAAACTCCTCCCAATATGCCTTGGCAAATTCTTGCGATGCAGGTGTGTCTATGTCCCATGACCAGCAGCAAGCGGTTACAATACCAACTTCTTTTTCGCCACCGGCTTCAAGAGCAGCTTCACTTGGAGAGCCTCCCGCCACGATCTTGATCTTCTTCGTGAGACCGAATTCGTAAGCCTGTTTTGTAAAGCGTGGAATAATTGGTGATCGTAAGCATGAATACATTCCGTCAACTCCCGCAGCAGAAATCTTGCTGATGAATGGAGACCAGTCCGTGACTGTCAGAGAGGCATTATCATACTTTGGATTGTAGATTTTTAACTCCTTTTTTTGAGCTAAATCGATGAAAGCCTCGGCACAACTGTGCCCCCAGGCATAATCATCAGCCAGAACATAATATGCCCTCTCCTTCAAATCAGGGCTAGCGAGTATCCCCATTGCATGCGCGACAGCGGTCTGGTCATCGGCAAGCTGACCACATCTGAACACATATTTGTGGATGCCGTAGAACTTCGGTGTCATAACATTGGTGGTCAGAAAGGGAACTCCCAGCCTCTCCGCCTCTCCGGCAATAGCTAGCCCAACCCCACTGAATGCGACGCCAAGCAGAGCAATGCAACCATCTTTGAATACTAACTTCTCAGCCTTCCGGATACCAACCTCAGGTTTTCCTTCCACATCTTCAATGATCAACTTGATCGGCCGACCCAGAATCGTCTTTTTGTGTTTGGCTGCAAGCAATATGCCGTTTCTGTTGTCTATTCCAACCTGTGCAGCAATCCCGCAAAGGGTCATGGGCACGCCTATTTTTATCGGCTCCTTTGCTTCCGCTTGGGCATTTCCATACGCCATCATTGTTACTATCATCAAAATACTAATCGTCATTCCAATAAATTTCTTCATTTTCCCCCCCTCTTTTAATCTATTAAATTTTTTATCATTTTTCTGCAATCCCTTGACTCATAAACTTATTATCACCTCCTTTATGATCTTCTTTTTCGCCTTCGAATGTATTCTTTTTCCCCTCACCAAATGAATCCCCGCCTCGAACATAACCACCTTCACATTCCCATAATATAAAAACTGCTCTCCTTGTCAAGTCTTTTTCAATAGCAAAATGACAGGGTCTTATTCCCCGCAATCATAAAAAGTTGGGTATCCTGCGGCATGGATATAATGAAACGTCCGCTTTTCATAGCACGATTTGCTTGACATTAATTTTTATCTGGTGTATGAAAAAATCAATCTGGGAATGATAATATTTTTATATGAACTTATAATTCTCTTCAAACGCGGAGGGAATTATGAAAAAAAATCATTATTACCCATTTTTGCCCTTCTTAAGAAGATGGGTTTTTTTATTTTCTTGATTATCATTTTTTCCCCGTCATTGCGAGTGGCTTAATAAATGCCTTTACCAAATATTCATGGATTGATCTCGCCGGAAATGCACCTTTGCAGAAAGGCTCATTAATTGCCGTCTTTGTCGAACTAGCAAAGGGAATTATGAGTTTAAACCAAATTCTTACTTATGGAGGACAAATTCCATGCTCGATCAGAAGCTTATTCAAGCAATGAGCACGTGTCAGGAAGAAGAAGTTCTTAGCTTGATAAAGGCTAAACTTGATAAGGGAGAGCCCATCCAGGGGATACTCGATGAAATGGCCGAAGGACTCAGGACTCTCGGGGAGAATTTTTCCTGCGGAAAAGCATTCATCCCGGAACTGGTTTACGGGGGCGAGATCTTCAATAAGTGCGTAGAAATGATCAAGCCGAAAATTAAGGAGGGATCGGAAGTTGTTATAGAAAAAAAGGGCAAAGTCCTCATGGCAACTGTAAAAGGCGACCTGCACGATATCGGCAAGAACCTCGTGGCCACTTTTCTCAATGTAGGAGGGTACGAGGTTATTGACTTCGGCCACGACGTTCCCAATGAGAAGCTGATCGAGGCCGTTGAAAAAGAAAAACCTGACGTGGTGGGCCTCTCAGCGCTCCTGACCACCACCATGTTCAACCAACGAGAATTCATTAAGATCCTGAAAGAGAAAGGGCTGCGGGAAAAGGTCAAAGTCATAGTGGGTGGTGCACCCGTAACCCAGGGGTGGGCGGAAGAAATTGGTGCCGATGCCTTCGGCGCTGACGCAGTGGATGGCAAAAGCAAAATTGATGCACTACTAAGCAATTGAGGAGAGAAAAATGAAAATCCGGCCCAAGCTGCACATTCTGGAGGAAGAGCAAATAAAAACCGTTTTATCGGACGCATACGACATACTCGACACGGTCGGGGTAAAAATACCAGGATTTCCGGCAGCACTGGATCTGCTTGAGGGCGGCGGAGGACGTGTGGACAGGGACAAGGAAATTGTAAAGATCAGCCCCGACCTCATTGACAAGGCTCTTTCCACCGTCCCACAATTCATCGATTTTTACGATCAAGATAGGAAGAACCTCTTGTTCAGATTCGGAGGGGACAACTGCTATATAACCTGCGGAGGCACGGGTATTTACATACAGGACTATGATAAGCCCGGCCACCGCCGCCAGACGGTCACCGAGGACCAGATCATCAATGCCCGCCTTTTGGAAGCCTGCGAGCATATAGCGTTTTCAGCTCCTTTCAATCTGTACGATGTGCCCAAGGAGGTGGCTGACAGCTATCGCTTTCTCATTAACTACCTGTACACCTCCAAGCCTCCCTTCGCCTCCTTCTGGAGCAAAGAAGGTTTTACCATAGGCGTCGAGATGATGACCATTATGGCTGACGGTGAGGAGAACGCCAGGACCCTCTGTGCCCACGTGCATCCCAACGATCCTTCCTCGCCGCTGCACTGGAGTCCGGTGGTAATTCAGAACTTCATTGACTGCATGCAGGTTGGGCTTCCACCCATCATCGTCTGCATCCCGTTGTCGGGAGCAACCTCTCCGGTCACTCTTATGGGCACCGTCGTGCAGAACACGGCGGAAAACCTTGCAGGTGTGGTTATAGGTCAACTGGTTAAGAAAGGTGGGCCTTTGATCTGGGGAGGTGGGGCCACGGCCTTCGATTTCAGGAGCGGCACCGCTCCCCAGTCCGCCATAGAATCTCTTCTGATGATGTGCATGGTTGCAGAGATAGGAAAATACCTGAGTTTACCGGTACAAGGCAACATCGGCAGAACGGACGGCAAGCTGCCTGACATTCAGGGAGGTCTTGAGACGAGCATGGGTTACACTCTGGGATGTCTGGTGGGCGTGAACATGCTGCGAGGAGCCGGCATTCTGGAATATGCCACTACAATGAGCCACGAGAAGCTCCTAATAGACAACGAAATAGGAGGCCAGGCGCTGAGGATGGTCAACTGGGGGATCGAATTTTCAGAAGAGACCCGCGCCGTGGAGCTGATTAAGGAGATTTTCAGTAAGAACCAGAGTTTCCTCAAGTCAAAGCACACGTTGCAGCATTTCCGCACAGAGTTCCTCATGCCTTCTGAAATCATTGACCGCGGCACTCGCACGGCTTTCGAGGCCAATGGCTATAAGTCATCGACAGATAGGGCCCACGAGCGGATGAAAAAAATTCTGGAGGAGCAGGAGCCACGACAGGTCCAGCAGGAAAAGAAGAAAGCCCTGATCGATATAGTTCGAGCCAGGGCAAAGAAGTACGGCATGGACAAGTTGCCTATTGAGGATTGAGAAAGATAAAGATTAGCCCAAGCTTTTATTCTTCCATAAAACAAATATTCCTCCTCTGGATAAAAATCCTTTTGTGTTGACCAATTTCGTAATTTAGTTTGCGAAAAACATAATTATTCCCTTAATTGTGAAATTCGTGTTTTTTGTGGCAGAAAATTTTTTACGGTCCCTGGAAAGCCTTTACTGTAGTAATTTTGCAGCGAATTTAAGGACCGTCCAACTTTTTAAAAACCATACCAAAAGCTTTAGCACATCATTTTGCTTAATGTCCCCAATTAATTGTATTTTTATTTTGTCTTATCCTTTCGATTATGATAATTTGAGATTTAAAATAAACTCACATAATCGGATGGATAGCCATGGATATATCTCAATGTTATTGCCCCAACAAAGAATGCGAAGATTATGCAAAAAAGGGACAAGGTAACGTAGTTTGTTATGATACTTATGGTAAGAACAAAACCAAACTGCTTCGATGCAGAACCTGTAAGACCAGATTCTCTGAGCGTCGTAACACTGTCTTCTTCGGTCTTCATCTGGATGAAGATAGCATTGAAAAAGTGGTTAGATGTCTGGCCGAAGGTAACAGTATACGCGCCACAGCCAGAATTATGGGTATAGACAAAGATACTGTCTATCGGGTCTTTGAACGTGCCAGCAGCCATTGTAAAAAAGTTTTAAATGATCTTCTTAAGGACCTTCACCTTGAGGAATGTAAACTCGATGAGCTCCGGAGTTTTGTAAAAAAAAGGAAAAAAATCTTAACCCATTAGAGAAGATCCTCACTCATTATGGTGATGCATGGGTCTGGATTGGTTTTGACCCTATATCTAAAATGTTGCCAGCCTTTGTGGTTGGTAAAAGAACCAAGACCAACGCCTATAAGCTTGTAGAAAAGATATATTTTATCACTGATGGGATTGTCCCGTTTTTTACAAGCGAGGAGTTGAAACATTATAAAGACGCCTTGTTTATAGTATATGGTATCCCAGAGGATATGCCAAAGGGACCACGCAAGAGGGGGCGTCCCAAGAAACCTAAACTCAAGCCTCCTCCAGAGCTTAACTATGCACAGGTTCTAAAGCACCGCAGAAAGGGCCGTGTGCTCTCTATAAGTACCAAGGTTATCTTTGGAAAAGAGG
>CAZTAS010000240.1:0-9302 GCA_964611635.1 uncultured Thermodesulfobacteriota bacterium | reverse complement strand
GGGCCAAACCTCAAATTAGTAACCCCGAATCGGTAAGAATTCGGGAATGCTCCCCAGATAAAGCTCTTCCGGTAAATCTATGACTGCCTCGACGTTTCCCATAGCCATCACCTACCCTTTTCGTTTGGAATATCAATCTAATGTAATCTTAGCATGTTAAAGATAAATAATCCAATGAAAACGATCTTTACCCTCATACGGCCACCCACATCAAGCCATCCACATGGTTCCCCATGGTTACAAGGGTCCCATAGCAGAGCCTGGCGGTGGCATAAAAAGACGTCAGCAGAAAGATATCCAAGACGCCCGGACCTCGTATACCCCTCAGCCCAAACGTGCGCGGAGAGAATTCCATGCTTTTTAAGTACTCGATCCAGCCAATTGAGGACTGAGGCCATTCAGTCCCCGCCACCACGCAAAAGACCTTTCAAGATCGGGGAAAGGGCCCGCCCTGGCACGACTAACCCTATTTTGAATTCCGGATTTGAGATTATTGTTTAGTGGGTTGTCCTCTGCAATTGACAGGGAAAACCAGGTCTGAGCCACGGTGCTGACCAATTACCGTACGGAAACCGTAGTCGAGGTCGATGGGGAGAAATACCTTGTAGCCCTGGATGGGCAGGTGGTTCAGTTGTGGGAGAAGGGGTGGGGATTAAAGAAGACTTGACCCGGATCCCAGAATGGCAGTAATCAGAGTTTGTGCAATTTGTCGAGAACTTCCCTCAATTTCCACGAGAAAAGCATAAAAGCATGGACGTCCCAGACGGAATACGTCCTGTGGCTTTTTGGGAAAACCCTTCGAGAGGCAAGGGACAACTTGGAGGGTTATATTTTGAAATGGTCAGACAAGGGGTGATGTTCTGAGTTGACCGGCGGTGGATTGATCCGTTCGTTAGGCGGCTGGCGGATGGTTAAAGAGGCTTTTCGGGAGGGAATACGGCTTGTTGGTGACGAGCGGATTCTTGGCAGTAGTGAGTTTGTAGAAAAGACGCTGAAACAGGCGGGTGAAATCTATGATCGAAAGATGGGGTTACAGTGGGCGGGTGTGGATTTAACCGGTGTGATCGCCGCAGTCTGCGGGCATTTTCAAATCGATGAGAAGGAACTGGTCAGCGCTTCAAAGCGTATTAAGGTGGCCCATGCTCGCGCTGTGGTCAGCGTTATTGCCACACGGGATTTGTCCCTGCCCGGAAGTGAAGTGGCGCGTCGGCTCAATGTGGATCGCTCCGCTGTGAGTCGAGCGGTCAAGAGAGTAGAAAACGATCCGGAGCTGGTTGGAATTGCCGGAACGGTCCTGGGGGACCTGGTTCCCTAACGCCGCAACAAGTCAACATTGAAACAGCGTCCCCGTATCCTCGCCTGTGCTAATTCAGCGAGTGAAAAACCCAATTCGCGAACTGCCCAATGACAAAAAAGACTCCGGGCTTTGACCCTTTTGCGCTGTTTGCCTTCTAAAAAAAGCCGCATCGCACATTTGTGTGGCTAACCCCTGTATCTTGTGGTTATTGGATAACATAGTGTAACTTCATAATTTTCCACTGAGTAGGGGATCAAGAGCTTCTGTGGCGCTCTTAATCGACCTCATGGATCAATGGGTTCGGTTGTCTAAAGGAATTCAGATGGTGCCCCTCATGTCAATCCAATTCCACAACATGTCGTGGCCACCCACACAAATGTGCGATGCCCCCATAATTCTTTTTGCTGATTCTCCATCCACATCGGTGGCATCTCATTTTTGCTCACCTCCGGTCCTTATAAAAAGACCTCATGCTTCCGCACCCTCGGCCATCATCTTCTCATCCCGCCACCTTTCATAAAACCAGTCTGCCAGGTCACCGGGGTCATCATCCGGTGACCTTCGTTTGTCTACCCGCACTCTTTCAATGGAAGTCGTTTGACATCCCATGCTGTTCACCTCCTGATTCGAGCCTCTGAACCAAAAAGGGCTTCTTTCTCACGACTTGAAAGAAGCCCTGCCATAAAACCGAAACCTTTATAAACCCAAGTGCATTATCTTTTGCCGGGTGAAGCCATGTCTTTACTGGATCTATTGCGGCAGGAGTATGTGAAGGGGGGGTTGTGGATAAATACAGGCTTGAGAACGGCAATGTCGGCCTGATCATTGACCAAGACGGGACACATAACCGGTATCATGTGCAGTTTCGAGATGATTACAGAACAAGATCCTGCGTTGAGAACCTCTTTGGGCTTCTGAAAGACCCATTCTCAGGCAAAACCGAGCATCTGGACAGGCTGGTCAACAAAGGAGACTATATCGAATTGACCGCAAGGTATTCAAGGGGACCGTTCAGGGAGACATACCGGCTGCATTCGGTCTCGAGAGACCGGGAACCATACAAAAGCCCTCGGAGAATAATCAGTTTGCCCTATAGATCTATCCAAGCACAACGATATTGACACAGAAAAACCGTGCTCCTCTATCAGTTTCTCGGGATGGATGCGTTCCTGTTCAAATCCTATGGGAGGTGGCAGCCCCCTTTAGTATGGAACGGGTAAGCAGAACAGGTTAATGGTCACTTTCTGAGAGATCTCCTGGGCCAGGTCAAACATGTCTATTGGAACCTGGTATTTCCTTGAAAGGATATGGTAAGGCCAAGAGGGTGCAAAGCCACCCTGTTGAAGATAGTTTTTTACAGACCAGCGTTTCCAGTCCTGGGATGCCGAGTATTAATCCCGCCAGAGTATTATGAACAATTTTCAGCTTTTTCGGAACGGGCACATCATAGGGGCGAAGCTCCAGGCATTGCTCACAGCCCGAACAGGCATCAGCCTTAACTGCCAGCGACCCATACTGTTCCCTGGCCCATTCTTTCAGGCCATATCTCTCGTAATAGCCCTCAAAGCGGAAGATGTCAGGGATGGGTACCCCCTCACGACAGGGAAGACAGTAGCCACAGTTTCTGCTCCATTTATCCTTGATCATCCTATCTGAATTTGGTAAATTTACAAAAATTAGCAATAAAGACTGTTATGGAAAGCCTCTTAACTATTTGATATGTTGAGATAAAGGCGCTGTATTTGGCTCTCTTAACAGTAGTTCAAATTTAGTCGATTTTGACCAAAAGGCTCCATTCTCAGATCACTTCTAGCTCAAGATAGTCTGCCTTTTCGGTTTTTTCGTAGCAGTCTCTAATAACGATCTTTCCGTCATTTCGAATCAAACCTTTTCGGAGCACCGGACCCATGAAGAATTGTCTTGGCTGCGGACATTAAAAAAAGACCATGCCAAGACTTGTCAATTTTGAATACTCACTTTGAATCCCAGTTGGAACAGAAGACAGGGTGATTCCAGAGTTGAGACTAAATTCTCTTCCGAGCGTGATCTGATTGTCGACCGATATCGAGTTATGAGAAAACTCGGACATTGCGGTAGGGGCGTGGTTTATCTCCAACTTGATACGAAACTTTGGGACCTGGAGGTAGCCACAGTGACAATTTAGCTCAATCTTGTGGCCGATCCCGGACCAGACAACGCTTTGAAAACAAGGTTATCACCTATCAAGAATTAGCCTACACCGATATTGTCCGAGTCCATAACCTTGAACGCCAGCAAGACCTCCGCGTTTTCACTATGGAGTATACTGCAAATCGGAGCCTTAAGGATTGGATGATGGAACGAAAAGGGCAGGAGCTGCCATTTTCCATACCTGAGATATTGTTTGCAGTGGATCCTTTATTAGCTGCCTTGTCTTTTACCCATCAATATACCATTCGTCGAAACATAATACCTGAAGACACAATGGTTATTGGGGGGGTTCCCAATGTGGAAACCAAGGTTTTAGATTTCGGCGGAGCAGAGACCCTGGGTCCCTCCAATTTTACTCAGACTGCTCAGTCATTGGGTACGTCGTATTATATGCCTTCCGATCGAAGGGGCCGAAGAGATAGATTACCGTGTGGACCTTTTTTTCAGCGAGAATGGGCATACATGAAATGCTCACCGGGAGGATGTCCGTGGGGCAATTCCCTCTGCTGCAGAAGATGATATCCTTATCTGAAGATCTAGAAGAAGGAAAAACTCAAGAAAGAGGGTGATCGAGGAGGAAACTGAAGGAGAAAAGGCGCTAAAAAGAACATGAGAAATCTGAGGAGGGAGAATATAAAGGCTGTGAAAGACACGCTGAGGGAAGACCTGCAAGGATTTGAAGAAGGGAAGGAACTCCATAAGAAACTGGCTCTCGAAGAGTTGGTAAAGGAGGGAGAACGCATTGTTGAAACAAATAGCAACAAAAAAAATATATTATTTTATTGGAATTCTGATTATATGTTTATTATTCGCTGGAGTTCTGGTTTATCGAAATTTTTTTGCTCCCAGCCTAAAGATAAGCAACAGCCTAGGTATGGACTTCGTATACATTAAACCCGCCACCTTTAAGATGGGAAGTCCTTCGGCTCAATATGGGAGTGAAAAGGATGAAAGGGTACATGAGGTAAGTTTGACTGGAGGGTTTTACCTGCAAACAACAGAAGTAACTCAAGGGCAGTGGAAGGCAGTGATGAAGGAGAATCCATCCGGTTTTAGTAACTGCGGCGATAGTTGTCCCGTTGAGAATGTATCATGGAATGAATGCAAAGACTTCATTCAGAAAATGAACGAAATAGAGAAGACAGACAAGTACCGCCTACCGACAGAGGCTGAGTGGGAGTATGCATGCCGTGCAGGGACCCAAACGCCTTTCTTCTTTGGAAATTGTCTCTCCACTGATGAGGCCAATTATAATGGTGAATATCCGTTATCTGGGTGCGAAAAAGGAATGTACCGGAGGAAGCTCATGCCCATACGAAGTTTTCAGCCGAATACATGGGGGCTTTTTGATATGCACGGGAATGTCTCGGAATGGTGCCAGGATAGATATGAAGAATATTCGCCCGGTTCTGTGACCGATCCTGCGGGGCCGTCCTCTGGCTCGCGCCGGGTGTACAGGGGCGGCAGCTGGTTCGATTACGCAAAGAACTGCCGGTCAGCCTATCGCGGTAAAGGCATTCCAAACTCAAGGAGTTCCTTTCTTGGTTTTCGGATTGCCAGGTCAAAATAAATGTGGTTCATCCGGCTAAAGCGTACTTTCTATAATCATAAAGAATATCAAAGAGATATTGTCATTGTATTATGATCCGAAGAAGTGAAAAAGCACGGTTTTTTCAAATGAATGGCTTTTCGAAAGACCTTTAATCAACAGTTTGAAAGGAAAAGGCGTCTACTTTTAAGGATGAATTTCATTTAAGGTCCTATTTTGTAAAGTCTCTGACGAGGGGCACTAAAATTCCCTTTTCTTTTCAAACTGTTACACAGGGATAAGGAACATCGAGTACGCAAAAACCTGATGAACCATAAAGTAGATTTTTGGTTTAATCATAATAGAATGCATGAGATCAAAAGGATATGAACTAGGGATAAAGTAAAAGCATTATCTAAAACTTGACCGTTAACGATACAGGTTATACTTCTAGACGGCAAAAACGAGATTTGATGATGCGTAAGTTACCGATTTTGTGGCTATTTATAGTGTTTATTCCACTTGCTTGGGTAGACCTATCTAACGCAAAAAATGTTGTTTTGCTTATTAACACTTCTGAAAGTAATAAGAAAATCAATGAAGAAATAGAAAAATGGGAAAAAGATGAAGGAATTGGCCAGTACTTTGATAAGGTAATTTGTTTCTTGCCTGATGGAGACAAAAACCCACCCACAAAGAAACATATTATATCCAAACTAAAAGATATCTCAAATGATAATGCTGAGAATGTAGTCTATTTTCTCTTTGGGGACTTAAATAATCGTAATTTATTTTGTTCTGCAGATTCAATCGCCCTTGGTGAAGAGTTTGTAAAAATCGGCTCCAAACCCATTGCGGATCATATAGTGATAGTCGTCATTTCAGACACTAGATACAAGTTCAGAATAAGAGTCGAGGAGGATATTGACGTTTGTCTTGGGCAGTCAGATGACTCAAGTTTGTTTTTAGATTTCAGGAAAAGGCTTGACAAAATATCTGGGCCCCTGTCGACAGACAGATTTGGAAATATTCTTGGAATTCCCCTGGTGCCATTATCGGGTAGCAGTTTTGAGATAGGTCTCTCTGACAAGAAAAAAGGGGAGATAGCAGACCTTATTGCTCGGGCCAAGGTCGCACTTAAATCAAAGGATTATTCGAAAGCGAAATCGCTCGTTGAAAAGGTCTTAGCCCTTGATCCTCAAAATAGGGAAGCATTGAGGTATCTCAAAAGGATTGAAGAAACAGAAAGGAAGATAAAAAGACTTCTAGCCTCAGCCAAGGTTGCTCTTGAATCAAAGGATTATGCCAAAGCAAGATCGTTCGTTGAAAAGGTCCTGGATCTTGATCCGAACAATAGTGTGGCATTGAGCTATCTTGGAAAGATCAAAGAGGTGGAAGAGGAAGTAAGAGGACTCCTAGTCTCAGCTAGGATCGCCCTTGAATCGAAAGATTATTTCAAAGCGAAATCGCTCTTTGAAAAAGTTTTAGCTCTTGATCCTCAAAATAGCGAAGCATTGAGGTATCTCAAAAGGATTGAAGAAACAGAAAGGAAGATAAAAAGACTTCTAGCCTCAGCCAAGGTTGCTCTTGAATCAAAGGATTATGCCAAAGCAAGATCGTTCGTTGAAAAGGTCCTGGGTCTTGATTCGGAAAATAGCGTGGCATTGAGCTATCTTGGAAAGATCAAAGAGGTGGAAAAAGAAGTAAGAGGACTCCTAGCCTCAGCCGAGGTTGCACTTAAATCAAAGGATTATTCGAAAGCGAAATCGCTCGTTGAAAAGGTCTTAGCCCTTGATCCACAAAATAGTGAAGCAAAGGGATATCTTAAAAGGATCGAGGAAACTGAAAGCAAGATAAAAAGAGTCCTAGCCTCAGCCGAGGTTGCACTTGAATCAAAGGATTATACCAAAGCGAAATCGCTTACTGATGAGGTCCTGGATCTTGATCCGAACAATAGTGTGGCATTGAGCTATCTTGAAAGGATAAAAGAAGCGGAAAACGCGATAAGGACACTCAAAGAGGAGATTAGAGACCTTGTTGCCCGAACCGAGGTTGCTCTTGAATTAAAGGATTATGCCAAAGCAAGATCGTTCGTTGAAAAAGTTCTGGCCCTTGATCCAGAAAATAGTGAAGCGAAATGGTATCTTAAAAGGATCGAACAAATAGAAGACGAAATAAGAATACTCATGGCTTCAACTAGGACTGCTCTTGAATCGAAAAACTATTCCGAGGCAAGATCGTTTGTTAAAAAGGTTTTAGCCCTTGATCCTCAAAATAGCGAAGCATTGAGGTATCTCAAAAGGATTGAAGAAACTGAAAGGAAGATAAAAAGACTCCTAGCCTCAGCCAAGGTTGCTCTTGAATCAAAGGATTATGCCAAAGCAAGATCGTTCGTTGAAAAGGTCCTGGGTCTTGATTCGGAAAATAGCGTGGCATTGAGCTATCTTGGAAAGATCAAAGAGGTGGAAAAAGAAGTAAGAGGACTCCTAGCCTCAGCCGAGGTTGCACTTAAATCAAAGGATTATTCGAAAGTGAAATCGCTCGTTGAGGAGGTCTTAGCCCTTGATCCAAAAAATACTGAAGCACTGAGGTATCTTGAAAGGATCAAAGAAGAGGCAACACCCTGGTATGGAAAGCTAAGAAGCGAAGGAAGAAAGCTTTCTGAGCAGGATGTCGATAAGATGATCCTCAAATTTAATTTTTTCGATAGGAGAAAGAACAAAAATGGGGATTTTCAAAACGATTTTATCGATAATAAGGACGGCACAGTAACCGATAGGGCCAGTGGACTGATGTGGCAGAAAAAAGGATCTGATTTGGGTTACGAATTTGGAGATGCACATACCTATATTAAAGAAATTAATGAGAAAGGATATGCAGGTTTCAGAGACTGGCGCCTACCTACTCTCGAAGAGCTTGCTTCGCTTTTAGAAAGGCATAAATATGAAACGTCCGGCAACTGGTCTCCTTGCCCTGACAATGATCCAGCCTGCGATGATAATTATGAAGCTTCTGATGATAAAGCATACCTCAATCCGGTATTTGATCATGAGAAATCAGAATGGTATTGGACTGCAGATACCTTTCCACCCTATTCTGCGTGGGTCGTGATGTTCGATGCAAGGTTTGGATACATGAAGGCATCATATCATGACTGGCTTATATATATCAAAGCGGTTCGAACCGCAGATTGAAGAATTGCCAGATATACCTTTTTCCAGAATGTGGGGATAATCGAATCTGGGATAAGAGCATTTCAAATGTAATAATGCCAAGAGCCAAAGCGGTTAAGCAGGTCAAACAGCTGAAGCCTCTTATCCATTCAAGACATGTACCTTTTACATGTACCGAATAGAAGACAAATGATAATTGCATGGAAGAAGGGGTACCCTATATTGTTTCTGTAAAGAAACATTTGAAAGGCTAGCTCCTCAGTTGGCCTGAACCTAATACACGCAAAACCCTCATCGGATGGATATCGCTGAGATAGATTTAGAATCCTTAAATAAGCTAATGCTTGTATCCTCTGGCAAATGGGGACTACTGTGTTGCTGCTCAAACGCACCTTGTCCTTTAACGTCAGAATCACCAACAGAAAGTTGTGCGTTTTTTAACAGAAGAAAAATATCCTAATGTGAGCGGGCGATGTAAGATCTTTACCTGCTACGCCTCAGAATAAATGGCACGAAAGTCTCACATTAATTCATCAATAACATTTTTCCTTTAAAAGCCTCTTCACCCCGCACTGAGAGGCTTTTAAAGGAAAAATGTGGTACTCATTTGCCGCCTGTAATAATGTGGGATTTCGGGTCCAAATAAACTGGAACTTAGCACTTTACCCACTATTTATTGAGTTAATACAACAGGTCTTTATTAGTATTGACATTTCCTTTTAAGGACATAATAACGCCAATTCGGAAATTACTTACGTTTCTCATTTACAGATAAGTATATTGCACATAGCGCGTTAAATTGAACGGAGGTATGATAATAGAAGCATCGAACCCGCTTTGCAGCTATTGTAAAACTCTTTTTCGCCAAGATCCCGGATGGGTTTCGTTATCAAGGGGTAGTCTTGAAATAACCGACACTTGTTTAGCGTATCATCTCAATAAATAGGGGGAATGTCAATGTGCACGGAGCACCCAGGTGGACGAACCTTTGATAGGGGGAAGGCCTCTATCCTGCGGTTAGATTTTGACCTTAGAAGTGAAGGTCAGTGAGGGCCGAGAAGCGAATAGAGTGTGGAATGTCGCCTGACTCATATTCTATGGAGATGTATCCCAT
>CAZTAS010000239.1:0-9389 GCA_964611635.1 uncultured Thermodesulfobacteriota bacterium | reverse complement strand
CGATGCAAACCGAAAAAAATACTTTCATTATGTCAATATAATTAAGACGTTTGCTTTAATTACATTCTTTGCAACTTTATAACCATGTTTAGAAATCACACTCTCAAGGATCCTAGCACCATATTGAAGAAATCTACTACCGCATTCTGGTGGTTGGCGATTATCTCTGCTCATTCGCTCAAAAGATAATTCTGTACTTGTTAGCTGCCCAATAAGTTAAAAATCAAAATGAGAGGATGCCAGATGAACAAACAATCACCATACCAATATAAGATACCCTTAGGAGTGCACGAAGCTCGGATCGGAGAGTCTGCTGCTTGGGAGCTTTTAGAATATCTTTATCGGCCAAGAATCGAACGACATAAGCCCATGTTTAATGCTACAATACATTACAATATGGCTCATACTATAATGCTAGCCGAACAGGAAATCATCAGCAGAGAAGATGCTGCGGCATTGCTGCGCACCTTACAGGGGATTGAAGAGGGGGGGATTGAGGCATTCAATCTGGACTTAGAGGCGCAGGACATCCACCCAAATATGGAAGCTTTCCTCATCAATAAACTAGGTGAGAATGTTGGGGGAAAGATTCTAACGGGTCGAAGTCGAGCGGATGCACAGTACACACCAGATCGCATGATCTTGCGTAACCGCACTCTTGAGGCCCTGGAGGAAATAATTAAGCTCCGAGAGGTGCTTCTGCCTTTGGCGCAAAAGCATTTAGAGACAGTCATGCCTACTTACACCAACATGCAATCAGCCCAACCGGGTACTTTTGCGCATTATATTGTATCATATATAGAAGCATTAGAGACTGACTTTGATCGTCTGGAGGCCAGCTACCAAAGACTCTGCCTTAGTCCAGCTGAAATTGGCATCCACGTTGGCACTACCTATCCGGTGAATCGGGAAAGAGTGGCCACTCTTCTTGGATTCGGGGGAATTTTGGAGAACGCTCGGAGAGCACTGAGCTCTACTGATATCGAGTTAGAAACCATGTCCCACTTAACTATAGCCATTATCCATCTCTCTCGGCTTGCCGATGATTTTTATATTTGGTCATCACAAGAGTTCGGGATGGTCGAGCTTGCTGATAGGTATTGCTCCAGCTCCTTCATTATGCCACAAAAGAAGAACCCCAAAGCTTTAGACATGCCCAAAATGACGGCCATATCAATGCAAGAAAAATTGATGACGGCCTTTAACTTATTTCGAATGACACCTTCAGCACATCACCAGTATGCCGTTTTGCCATCACCTCTTGCATGTGAAACAGTTGAGGAGGGGACAAAAGCATTTAAAATGATGCGGGGAGTTCTTGATTCCCTCATGGTACACTCTGATCGAATGCGCTACCTCGCGGGTGCCTATTATGCGCAAGCCACCGATATCGCGGACGTCTTGGTGCGTGAGCAGGATTTTTCTTTCCGCGCAGCTCACCGCACAGTTGGTAAAGCTATACGCCAAGCAATAATGGAAAAAAAGTCCCCAAAGGAATTTACCATAAATTTCCTTGATGCTGCGTCGCAGCAACTGCTTAATCGTCCTACAGGACTTTCGCAGGAGCGACTGAACCAGATTCTTGATCCTGTCGAGGGGGTACGTTTGCGGAGAGTGGTAGGTGGAACTGCTCCAGAAATCGTGGCTGCCTCTATTGAAAGCCACCGTTTGTGTCTTGTAGAGAAACGAAAACGCTTGGTGAACTATAAAGAACGCCTTGTAAGAGCAGAAGCTAATCTCAAAGAACTTGTCAAAAGATACGCAGCTTAAATTTTACATAGGTTGAATTTGACTCTTACCACCGGTAATAAAAACTAGTGCAAAATCAACGGTCTAAAAAGAGGCTAGGATTCATCCAGGGCGCATCGGGGTGTGATAGCCCTTTTCATGAAGTCGCAGGCATGGTATGAGAGTGTCAGTGGTGAGGTATTTCTTTAGTATGTCGCTGGGCTATGATTATTTTTGTTTTTTTCGATAGCTTGTCCCTCCCAGGATGAGGACCTCCGAGTTATGCGCGAGCCGGTCGCCTATTGCTGTGAGCACAGCTGTGGAGTTGAAAACCCCTCCCCAGTCAGCGAATGGTTGTTCGTGGTAAGAAGAATTGACCATTGCGGATGTCTGCTATAAATCTTTACTTTTAACTGACCCCAAAAACTTTCGATTATCTTTCCATACCTTTTCTTTGTGAGCTCTCTGAAAAGATACTTCCGCTCACCATACCCTGTCGTTAAGGAGCCCCTTTACTACTCTTTCCGGTAATGCACCCGAGACCTCCCGTGTTTTACCATACCGGCCCTTGGAAATCACCCTGGCATTGATAAGACCGTAAAGGTCGAGAAAACTTATCATGTCCGAGAAACGCCTCTGGGTCAGGGCGCGTATCTCCTCCTGATCGCAGAGTGCCCGGTAGGTGTCATAGACTTGCCCTGTGGAAAGCTTCTTCGCTCCTTTTGCAAGACTTGAGTAGCAGGCGATAAGGGACAGTTTCTGCTGCTTGGCCAGAGATTTGATGAGCTCCTCTGTTTTGTCAACCTCCAGGCTGTGCTCTGCAATGTCCACCTCCCTCCCAGAAAGCTCCCCTGAAGTCTCCTCAGCCACCTTCACGGCCTTGGTCAGAAGCTCCACAGCCTTGCGGGCATCTCCTGTTTCACGAGATGCATATGCCGCTATCTTCTGCAACGCGCCACCTTTGACCTTGCTCGTATCCAGGGCTTTCTGCACCCTGAGCTCCAGGATGGCAAGAAGATCAAGCGCGTCATAGGGTTCAAAGATGATATCGGTCTTTTTGAGGAAGCTGAGAATACGGGGATCCAGTGTTCTTTCCCAATCGAGACGGTTGGTCAAGAGAATGAGCATGATGCGGCCTGAAACCTTGCGGGGAAGAGTTTTTCCAAGGAACGTGAGGAAGGCATCTGCATTGGGCCTGACATTGTCTGCCTCATCGATGAAAAGGCATAAAAAGACCGGGTGCCTGTCGATTGTCTCAGCGATCAACTCCTGCATGTACTCGAGGGGGATACCTTTCCGATACCTTCTGTTTGATGCGTCAAGGGAAATGGCAACCTCGTTGAGCGCGCCGAAAAACGTCTTTGGGGAGGTCAGGTCAATGTACGCATACCGGAATGATTTTGTTTTCCTCTCACATACTCTCTGGAATGTTGAGAGCACATGGAGCAAGGTGACGGTTTTCCCGGACCCGGTGGGCCCATAGATGAAGAGTGAGGGTGGATGGATGCCATCGAGAATGGGTGTCAGCTGAGCGATGATCCTGCAAAGCTGTTTCTCTCTGATCTTCCGGTTAAAGATTTCCTTCAAGACCGCTGTTCGCTCTTCCTCCGGCAACTTCTCATCATCCAGGTAATCAGGGTTGAGAACAAGAACGCGCTTTCTTTTTGACATATGGAGAGATTCGATCAATGATTCGGTGCGGTCCTCATAAATTCCATTTGCAGTGAAAGCTCTTCCATCGGACATCTTCTCTTTCAGGACTTACAAGAAACACAGGTTGTATTTAAAATTTGTTGCGAACTGCGCTGTGATAACAGATATGAGCTTGCAGGTGGGTGGGAAAGTTTCTCATGGAAGTCATTATAAAAAAGATATGTCATGTACCTATTTTTCTTATTTTTTTCTTTATCAAAAAAGGCCAACAGTAAAAGGATTTATAAGCGCCGTCTCTCCTCAGTAATGAAATCAAAGGAAAAATAATGACGTTACAATTTAACCTGGTCATCTCCATCGGAAATTTTCCCAGGTGGTTCCATTTCCAAAGCGCAAAATATTTATACCAGTATACCCATGGAATCCTTCATGGGAAGGCAAAGAAGCCTCTTAGTTGTGAGTCTGTTAATGGGCATTACACTGAACTGTGCAGTATGGGCATTCTCATTGGAAGAAGTATTCAGACCCTTTGAGTTTCTCGACATCGCTGAAATGTATGAGCATTATTCTGGCATTGTAGACCTGTTCATCTACCTTCTCATATTTACCGGAACAGCACATGTGACCCTGGGTAAAAGATTTGCCGGCAGAGGAGCGAAAGCCATAAGTGCGGGAACAGGCATTTGTCTTGCCATCGCCATGATCATTGCTGAGGAAAAATTCGGTTTCAGTATACGCTCCTTTGGGCCTGTGGCGGCTGGAATACTGGTGCTGTTATTGGGTGTAATGATCTACCGGCTGTTTCATTATATGGGCATGGTACGAGCAGGAGCATGGTCGGTGGCTTATGTGACAATCTTCATTGCCATGCATGCGATAGCGCCGGAATTTTTCATCTGGCTTGATGAGAATATTCCGGTTCTCAATGTAGTCGCTTTAATCGCATTGATAATGGCCATCATTGGATCCATTTTACCTCTGTTGCATACAGGCACTGACGGCAAAACCTTTGAAATGAGGCTGCATCAATATGCTATGCCTGGAAGAAATCGCGAACACGATGCGTTGCGCAAGGAGGTCAAATTCATCAAACGGGGGATAAGACCCATTGCCAAGAAAGCTGTTAAGGAAAGTGATGGAACCGTGGAAGACCTGCAGTCTGTCGGAAAGGCAATTAACCGTTATGGCCATATCCCCCAGGCGCGCAAAATCATCATTGAGCAGATGGCAAGAATACTCCCCAAGGAGCACGAGCTTCAAAATCGCATTATGCAGCTGAGGGATCTAAACATGAAGATGTTAAGGTTCGATTCCTCAATATTTTCAGAAAAATCCGGCCTGCAGTTTAACAATATGAGTCCTGAAGAGAAAAACGGATATAGAAAAGAAATCAAAGATGAAATAGAAAGGATTGACCTGGAAAAGCAGGTTCAGCAGATCGAACAAAAGCTGGAACAGTGCATGATGGAAACAAATCAATATCTCACATTCGCCGGCGAAGCCCTCAAGGAAGGAAAAGCAGAAGAATCCCTTCAGGCCATTGATGGGGCTGTGGCATCTGAGAGAGAAATCTCTGAACTAACGCAACGAGTAAAAAAACTTGAGGGAATATTACTCTCCCTGGCAAAGCTCGATCTCAAGATAGAAAAACATAAAATTCCCAGTTAAATCGCCCCTGGCCCTTGAGCTAATTTTACTGATTCTACTGATTCGGCTAATCTGATCAATATGTTAGCATTCTTGGCGACACACCGTAAACATGGCTTTGATGAAAGATGTGTAGCAACGAGATGCCCACTGATTGTTCCGAATAAGGAATAGACTTATTTTTAGATCAGGTATAACCAAACAGAAGGGAAAATTCATGAAAGATACCTCCTCATATCCTCAATTCACTGATTCTACTGATTCTGTCAATAAAATCAATTTATTATAACTGATTCTGCTGTCTATAATAATAACAAAAAAATGAACATTGGAATAGTAAAGATAAATATTGATGACGTGAATAACAAATATTTTGAAAGTCAAAGTGAAAGATCATGAGTATGTAGAAAAATGCAACAGATAGAAAAAAGTAGAGATAAAACAATTTTGAAGAAAATATAAAAGAAAAGATTGATATGAATGGTAAGGTAAGTAAATTGGATAAAAATTATCCGAAGAAAAAGTCTGATCATTAAACCGATGAATATCATGCCGAAAAATCAGTCGCTCATGTAAAACCATAATGACACCTCAAGGCCATTGAAGGTACTGTTCAAATCCGTAAAAAAATCACCCAAGGAAAACGCAGTGATGATGCACCAAATTCTTGAATAGACTGTGTGCCCTTCTTGTAACGAATATCAGAGACCTTATCAAGAAATAGGCCAAGAAAATGACATGCTCATCACCCAAGCGAGATGCCTCCGAAAAGAAAAGAAGATTAGCAATAGCTTGCCAAGTTGTTGTCGCTGATTATTCGGGCTTTCATGAAAATGCCGGGGTGGTGAAAGCCGTCCTACAGGACTTCCGGCTGCAACTGGGAATATGGATCCTTTGATCCTTCCCGTCATTCTCCTTCAAGAACTCTGGCGCCTCTGTCATAAAGTAGTCAAAACCAACAGATTGAAAAGGAGGCAGGGTGGATTGAAGGCGGTTCTCTGCAAGTACCAAGCTTGTCGGATCCTGGACTGTCTTGGTCTTTGATACCTTATAGCGGGGCTTTTTCGGCAGAACCCCCAAGTTCCAACGATCTTTCAGCAGCCCTTCGTGGGCATGGCAATGCATAGTGAAGATAGTCTGGTTGTCAGCATGGTTTTCTCCCGAGCTTCTCTTATGAGCTAACGCATGGTGCCGGGTCCCTTTCGTCTCTCTCCTGTTGGGTTGATAAGAGATTTTACCTTGGTGATCACGGCCCTGTCCGGCAGCGGGAGCACTCAGAACAGACGCCCGTCAAAGGCGAGGAGGTCTTTTTGGATCAGTGCGTTTCTGGCTTCAAGATACTCATCGGGACCGATGCGCAAAAGGGTACAGATCTTGTCAAAGCCGTAGTAGGAGAGCCCCTGGCGCGTCGGCCACCAGCACCAGAAAGAGGTAAAGCAAAAGCTCGTGGTGGCTGAGGGTAGCCCAGAAGCCATCGCACAGGAAGAGGTGCTTGATGAAGGCAAAGCTGCCAGGGATGGTGCGCACCCTTCAGGAACACAGCAGCACTCTCTCGATCATAGCTTACCTCCCTGGGGTGGCAGTGTATGAGGGAAAAACGGTGATGTCGATCTGGTCTTCTTTTTCAACTATGGCTAAGAGGCGCGAATAACAAGAACTTTCTGGGCCGACGCGTCCATCTTTGCAAGGTGTGGTATAAGGTAGTAAGTCCCTGGTTTCACAAGGGGAAACGGCCTGGACGACGTCGATCTTTGCGAGACTCTTGAGGGATCGCTTTCTGTCCCGCAACCTTTGCAACAGCCGGTTACGCTGACAATACTGGGGATGCCTGGCCCGATAGGTACGCCAGTAGTGCGGATGGCGCTTTTGCCAATCCTTCTGGCAGGCTCGCTGGTTCTCCTTGTAATCTGGATCGGTGGCCATCTTCTGCTGCTGCCAGAGGGTTTTCCTGGCCCGCTGACAGGCGGCAGCCCCGCAGAAGCGCTGGTTCATGACCCGAGGATCGGAGTGGAAGGAACGCCGGCAATGGGCGCATCGAATCATGAGGCTCATGGTCTCCTCCTGAGAGACAGACATCTCAATGGAAGATGGGCTCTATAATTGGCGTCTTTCAAACCGCTGGTATTCGCAGTGGGATAAACTGAAGGAGATGGCTCCAGAAAAAAGGAACAATATTGCAGAGCGATATAAACAGCTTGACATATTTAAATAATTTTCTTTAAAAAATGTCTGACAAAATTACTGTGCAGAGTAAAGGCTCTCCTGTGTCAAACAATATCTTGCTGGAGAAAATCCAGCAGATAGAACTCTTGATAACAAAAGGGTTTGAGTTGGTAAAGAAGAACCTTACCATCGATGAAGGGAAGGATTTCTTACTTCATTACGGGCTGGAAGGGTATAAGAAGAAACTTTTTGATGAATTAAACGTGAAACAAAAACAAGATGTAAAAGAGAGGATGTTTGCAAAGGTAAGGCAAGATAAGAGACTGAGGTTGCCTCACAAGAAAATATTGGAGTTTCTGATTGACAGTTATGATTACGAGAAGCTGGTGTTCCAAGAATTTACTTTTTCTGAGCTGGTAAGGAAATGCCGTCTGGGGAAGAATAAGGCAAAGGAGTATTTTGATTTCTTGGCTGATAGAGGATACTTGACAAAAAGGAGTGATGGGTATGATGGGTATAGGGTGTTTTATGGGATTATGGAATAAAAAGTTTAGAATAAAAGAAGGGAAATTGATTTGTCAAAATAGTGGGGGAATATCAATATGGGCAAAGAGGAGAGGCTCTTGCGCACAAATATCCACTTAAAGGGTATTAGTTTAGAAGACATTAATAACTTAAGCAATGAAAAACTGGACTTGGAAGGCGACACCACATATTATAATGAATTTGGGTTGGCCTGCCTGAATGACGGACAATACGAAGATGCCGTTTCGGCTTTTATTAATGCTATCAAGATAAATCCACAATATTCAAATGCCTATAAGAATCTTGGCGTTATTAACTTACTAACTAATCATTATAGGGAAGCAATCTTGTTGTTTAATAAAGTTTTAGAAATAGACCCAAAAGATTGTGGGACATACTGTAACCTTTTCATTGCTCACTTAAATACTGGCGAACATCATAAAGCGAAACAATATTTAGATAGAGCGAAAGAATTGTCTCCGAGTTTTCATGGCATACATAATATCCTCGGTGCCATTCACAGTGCAGCTCAATGTTATGATAAAGCGATTGCAGAATACAAAAAAGAAATTGATGCGATGCCTGATAATGCTGTGGCATATTTTAATATTGGTATTTGTTACTTGATGGAGGACAAATATGATCATGCAATAAAAAACTTCCAAAAAGCTGTCGACATAAACCCCCAAGATGCGAGCGTTTATTATAATATGAGTCATACCTACGCTCTAATGGGTCATCATGATAAAGCGATAAGATTCTACAAGAAAACTATTGACCTAGGCTTAAAGGTTCTTAATGTATATTTTAACCTTGGCTCTCTCTATTTGAGCAAAGAGTATTATTGTGAGGCAGTTGAGGCATTTCAGAAGGCGATCGAGCTTGAACCCGGAGATATTGAATCATATTATAATCTTGCTGTGGCTTGCTATGAAAGGAAGGAATATGAAGAAGCGCTCGCAGCTGTCGATAAAACGATTGAACTTAACGCAGGGTGTGTTGAAGCACATACACTCAGGGGTAATATTTATGTCAGAAAACGTGAACTAAACAAGGCGATTAGAGCTTTTAAAAAATCAATTGAATTGGATCCAACGAGTAGCGCACAATTGATCAATCTTGGCATAGCTTATTCTCTAAAGGGTCAAAATAATGTTGCGTTGCAATCATTTAGGAAAGCCATTGCTCTGGATCCCAAGAATGCTGCACCTTATTTTCAGATTAGTGGAATATATCACACTAAAGGGCAATTTGAGAGGGCAATTGCAGCTTGCAGAAAATCTATAAAATTAGCTCCAAATCATGCCTCATCATATTTATTACTTGGAATTATTTATTGGACTTTAAAACAATATGAAAAAGCAGCTAATTATTTAATTAAAGCGAAAAAATTGCCTATGAAATTTTTGGATGATAAGTCTCTCAAAATTGTTGAAGGATTTGTGCTAGCTTCTTTTGCTATGATTTCTTTGAAACAAAATAATTTCGAAGGTGCAAGAAACGATTTTTTTAAAGCAGCAAACTACTTTCAACAGAGTGGAGATGATGAACTTTCGAATGAGATGATGGCTCATTGTAAACTTATGCCGGTAGACACAAAATTTAATGAGGTTTTAAAACTACAACGACATTTAAATAATTTTTATATTGCACTTTGACGCATAATCTGCTAT
>CAZTAS010000238.1:1207-9439 GCA_964611635.1 uncultured Thermodesulfobacteriota bacterium | reverse complement strand
GTTGGTTCAAGAATTATGGAATATCAAAGCTTAGAAAGAGACGATCCTCAATACCCAAAGAAATTGAAAGAGAGACTGAATCAGGATGCTCCAGAGCGCATTTATTACCATGGTCCCCTTGAGTTCCTGGACCAGTTTACCATGGGTGTCATCTCTGCCGATTCCATCTCGGGCTTGGGATTGATGTCAGCCAATCAACTCCTCTTTACGATTCGAGAGTATGATATTAACTATATCGGGAGCTGGTTTTCGGTGATGGAAACGGAGATTTTCAGGCTGGGTCTGTGGAGGGCCAATCAAAATGTCACCCTTTTCAGCTCAAAAGGCCTGGCCAAAGAAAGCTTTGAAACCTATCTGAAGACAAGATTCTACCCGCCTCTCCATGAATTCCCGGAAAGGGAGGAATATTTCAGGAGGGCGGAAGAGCATGAGCTCCTCATCCTTTCCGTTGTTGATCCAGATGTGGGTAAGATGATCCGAAAGAATATCGTTCAGAGAAATTTCATTGCATGCATGTTGAGCGATGCTGTTTTTATTCCTTATGCTACAAAAGGAACGAAGACTTATTCTATGGCCAAACGGCTTGTTTCCACGGATGTCCCTCTTTTTATAACGGATTGCGAAGAAAACAGCGATCTGCGCAATTTGGGGATACCGGGATTGAAGCGAGAAAATGTGGGGCCGTTTTTAGAGAAGCTGGGAGCTGAACGCTCAGATCTTAACACTAAAAGACCAGGGAGTAAAAAGGCCGTTCCCTCTGCTGCAATACAAGACAACCCCAATCCGCCCCCTATGTCCCAGATGAATCTATTTCGAAATTAGGCGACGCTCCATTCGATACCTATCCTCCTATTATCCCGTATTTCGCAAGTGTCTCTCCCAACTGCCCGAGCGTACTGGCCACCTCGAGGATTTCCCTTCACCCAATCGGTGAAGAGATTTTGTCTCCAGAGCTGCAAGTAGCATGGCTTCTCCAGATATACTTGCGAAATCCGGGATTATGCCATTTGAAGCATAATGATATTCGGTCTTCGCCAAGCCAAAACAATCATGGTATCAATCGTGGGAGATGGGTCACCCTAGTTGGAAAGGTTTCAAGTCCCTCGGACCGGGCGGCGCGCGCGAGCCTGTCATCGAAACAGACAAATACCACATCTCCAGACAGGTTTTCATGGATGACCATGCCCTCACCGTAAGCAGAATTTTGCTTGACATGAATAGCGATCTTTGCTCAAATGAGGCTGCTCTCAGGCGATAAAGATGACAGGAAAGTAGCCTCTCATGCACTTAAGTCCTTTTACTCTCAAGGAAATACCGGTTGGCTCGGCCTTTTGTGACCGGCAAAAGGAACTGAAGGATCTTATAAGCTTTGCCTCTGCACGAGAGAATGTGCTGCTTTACTCGCCCAGAAGGTACGGAAAGACTTCGCTCGTGAGGAAGGTTCAGGGGCATCTGGAATCTGACGGGGCGGTAACGGCTCACTGTGACCTATTTGGCGTCTCTTCCATTGGAGACATCGCCGGGAGGATCGCCCGATCCATTTACACGATCACACGCAAAGATGAGGGCCTCTTTCAAAAGGCCATTCGGTTTTTGACCTCTTTTCGCCCTGTACTCTCCCCGAGTCCCGACGGGGGAGTCTCTGTATCCGTTCAACCGGCTTACAGGTCTGAGTCATGGGAGTTACTGGATAACACAATGGAGGCCTTGGAGAAGTTCGTACAGGACATTCCCAACCTTGTGCACGTGGCCTTGGATGAATTCCAGGAGATTACCGAAATCGGGGATTCCCTCCGTGTCGAAGGCCGATTGCGGCACTACATCCACAGAATGACATGCGGGTTCGTTTTTGTCGGCAGCCGCCGGAGAATCCTGCTGGAGATGTTCAACGATCGGAAACGACCGTTTTTTCAAAGCACGATAAACTATGAACTTGGCACCCTGCCGAGAGAAGAAATCATTGATTTCATGGTTTCAAGGTTTGAAGGGGCAGGCAAGGCCCTGAGTAGAGACCTGGGCGCGCGTGTTTGCGGCTTGCTGGGGCAACATCCCTATTATGTCCAGAAATTCTGTTTCTTTCTCTTTGACCGTGTGGAAAAGACCGTCACCCCGGAAGATGTCTCCGAGACCTACCGTCTGCTTCTGGAAAGTGAAAGGGCACTGTTTGAGGCCATTCTCCGCAGGCTCACGGCCAGACAAATTGCCCTCCTTACCGCCATTGCAAAAGAGCCCACCAAGAGACTTTTCGCAGCAGAGTACATGGAAAGGCACAGTCTCAAATCAACGGGGGGGATTCAGCGCGGCCTGAGTGTGCTGACCGGTGAAGATCTGGTGGAGCAACATCCGGTAGACGGCACCTGGAAAGTGGTTGACCCCCTTTTCGGGCAGTGGCTTGTGGAAAAGGCGTTATAGGATGGTGCTTTGGCCGGGGGAAGTCAACCTGACGCCCGATGTCATCGGCTATAAAAATTCCATGAAGACAAATGACAGGAGTATGATCTAGTCTACATCGATCCCGATTTTGCAGCCTCGCTTTCAAGGCTTGGTGAGAGGTCGGCCAGTCAATTTGGAGACGAAACCAACATCGCCTACCTGCCTGCGTGCATCGCACAGGCAGGTGTGGCCTTCACCCGCGCGATCCAGGAGCTCTATCTCCTTCCTGACTTCAAGGACGTTCTCACCCCCGAATGGCAGGCGGCCCAGTTATGGGAGAAGCTCTGGGGGATGAAATAAGGGTAAAGGTGGTGTCCTGCCCAGCAGTTGGAAATTACGGAAAGAAACCCTCCAACCACTATTGGTGCAACCATCCTTAGTTCACGAAATGGACTCACTGATTATACCTCACGGCCTCTTCTTCCTGATGTCTGTTATCCCAGCCTCCAAAAGCATGACCTATTTTTTTCAATCTACTTTTTACCAGCGGGGAACTTGCATAGCAGGGTAAAGCTCTTTAGGGCGGGTTGTGTCGAAGATATGATAGCACTGAACCGGGGTGCGTGGTCAGGTCATTCGGCATTGATGGGATACGTGAAAAGTGAGTGGCAGGATACGGAGTATGTAGGGTCATTTTTTGGAAGGGTCATGAGGCGAAAAGACGTTATCAAGAGTTTGTAAGGGGAGGGATAGCCAAAGGAAGAATGCCTGAACTGGTGGGGGGAGGTCTCATCAGGAGCGGGGGAGGATGGTTTGAGGTATTGGCTTTGGGGCGGATTGGCGATAAGCAGACATCGAACCAAAGGATACTGAGGGATGGGGAGTTTGTGGAGGAGCTATACAGAGAGAAATATCTCTGATGTCTGCGGACGTTCTGCACGAGCGTCCCCAATTAGTCCCCTGAATTTAGTGCTCTGCTAATCATACCAAACGAAAATTTTTCAATTTTTTATTAGAAGGACAATATTCCAGATAAATTTTGAAGGCTGTATTTATAAATAATTACAGTAAGATGTGAGTATTGTTTTTTTGTAATTTTTTTCTTGACAAAGCTATTTATAAAAAATAAGTTGAATAAGAAAATTGGACTAGGTACTATACCAATGAATCAGATCTATACTCCAATCAAACCTCAAAGAATATCCGAAGAAATTGTAAAGCAGTTTAAGGCTTTGATATTTAATGGAAAGCTCAAGCCAGGTCAACAGCTACCTCCAGAACGCGAGCTGGCAAAATTATTGCAGGTCAGCAGAGTTACCCTTCGAGAAGCATTGAATAGCTTACAAGGAATGGGTTTAATAGAGATCCAGCAGGGTAACCGTACCTATGTACGCCCAATAACAACCCGTTCAATTTACGATCCATTGCTATCATACATTAAAAAATCTCCTTCAAATATTTTGGAGGTGTACGAGGTTAGAAAATTCCTTGAGATAGGTTTAGTTAAATTAGCCGCTGAACGGGCGACAAATGATGAAATTGAAAAGCTTGAAAAGATTTTACAAGTAATGAAGGAGGATTTTGAACAGGATCGACTAGGCGCTAAAGCGGATTTCGATTTTCATACCATTATAGCAGAATCTTCGAAAAACTTCGTATTTGCCCATATTATGAACACAATCTATGATTTGTTGCAAGAAACACTTAGATTTGCCTGGGCGGATCAATATCAAAGTAAAGAAAGGCAGAGAAAGTCATTACAGATTCATGAAGATATTTTTGCGGCTATCAAGAGACATGACTGTCAAAGAGCTGAAAAAAAGATCTCAGAACACATGAATTTTATTGAAAAGCATTGGAGAAAAGCTTTGCTTAAGAAGAAGTAACTTGAGATCGAGACATAAAATGGTAATGAATTGCAGAGCGACATGAAGATTATCTTAAGAGGTACCTCTTTGATTAAGGCTTTGATCGAAAAAATTAGTGAAGACGGTTAATAGAGGAATACTATAATTCCTTTTACTTGAAATGAAGATGATGTTTTCTTGCGTAAAACAAATTAGTCAACTTTCATAATAATTATACTTTAAAGCGTTAGTTTAGAAAGGAGGTAACAGAATATGGTTATAATAGATTCACATGCACATCTTGGCCCGTGTTCCGTATTTGACATAAATGCTAGTGAAGAGGATGTTATCCGAACAATGGATGAAAACGAAATCAACATCGCCCTCTTGCAACCGTATCCAGGAGCTCAGAACGCGATTGCAGTCCATGACCAGATAGCTGAATTCGCTTCGAAACACACGGGCAGAGTCTTTGGAATTGTTAGTATAAACCCTCGCTTCTTAGGAAAAGACAAATACTTTGCGGAAGTCGAGCGATGCGTTAAAGATCTTGGTTTTGTGGGAGTAAAGTTGCACACCATTGGCCATGCTATTAGCCCCGTCAGTGAGATAGGTGGCTGGGTCTTTGAGGCAGCGGACACTTTTGGAGTACCCATCAATGTTCACACTGGTACAGGTATTCCTTTCGCGCTGGCTTCTGCATGTATTCCTAGAGCGATACAGTATCCAACGCTGCCAATCGTTATAATTCATGCTGGATGGGTAATCGTATCCCTGGATGCCTATGGTACTTGTAAGGCGTTCTCTAATGTATATTTGGAGACTTCATGGTCGCTTGGAGCTGAAATAGAGTGGTGGGTTAATGATCTTGGCCCCAATCGAATTATGTTTGGGGCTGATCTTCCGAATAATAGGGCTGCAGAGATTGCGAAGTACCATGCACTAAACTTGAATGAAGAGCAGTTAAAAGGAGTGTTTGGACAAACGGCTATTGACGTGTATAAGCTTAATGTTTCAAGCACATGATTTGGTGAGCGGATATAACTAAATGCTTGAGAGGGCAAAAATGAATAAAGAGAATATTATTGTTGATAAACTTGCTGAAAACTCTGGTCCGTATTCTCATGGAAGTCGAATAAGAATAGGTGAGACTGACCTAATATTCGTTTCTGGACAAGTATCTATAGACATTGAAGGTAACACAGTTGGCAAAGGAGACATAGTAGTTCAAACAGAGCAGGTGTTAAAAAATATGGAAACTGTCTTACAGACAGCCCGTGCTTCTCTGGCTAATGTTATTAAGGTAACGGTGTTTTTAAGAAATATGGAGCACCGGGATGCAGTAGCTAAAGTTCGAAAGAGATTCTTTAAGGATAATTTACCGGCAAGCACCCTAATAGAAGTTACCAAGCTTGCTCATCAAGATTGGCTAATTGAGATAGAAGCAATTGCTGTTGTTTCACCATAGGCGTGAGCTGTCTGTTTCCATTGGGAAGGAGGTGATTATTTTAAGCTGCGAATATTTAAAAGGGTCACAAAGAGTTAGGTGTTAGCTAGCTCTGAAAAAAGGATTTTAGGCAAAATAGGGAAGTAACAGGGAGGTAATATATTATGACAAAACTGAGAAACAAAGCCGAAATTAGCGCTATTGTAAAAGACTCCCCAGTGGTTGATTCCCATCGCTTTATGGCGAAATATGCTCCAGAGAGGCATACTCCAGAAGCTGCTTTCGGAAGCACCTTAGACTGGTTGATGCGTCGAGGAAGATATGTTCGTGAGATACCACAAATGTGGGAGGGAACGAGAACTGGTGCGGAAATACACAACAAGATATGGGATCGCTATTCAGAAGATCAACTCGCCGAATTGGCCCGCATACTGGGCATAGAGGAAAAAATAACAGGAGATGTAATATATGATTATATGAAGAAATATCTCGCAGAGAATCCAGCTGGTAACAATAAAAAAGCAATATCTGATTTCAAAAAACGAATGGAAAAAAAACCAGAACTCAGCTATGAATATGCCATGCACATTTTGCTCGAGACTTTTATGATGGAAGGTGTTTACATTGTCGAGGAAATGACGGCAGCTCTTGGTGAGGACTATAAGAACGTATCATCGCTCTCTGGCACGCATTACGGTATTCAGCTATGGTGCAAAATCTGGGCAAGATGGCATGAAGAAGTATACGATGTTCTGGTTGAACAATTGAAATTAAAGAAAGTTGGTATTCCTGAAATTGCCCAGATATTCAAGGTCTGCATAGAAGACTTCGGAAATCCGGTTGCGATAGTTTACAGTAGTCCGGAGAAAGTTATCATGCGTGATCCCCGCTGCGCGTATACGGAGCTGAAGTTCCAGGACTTCCCAACACTGCAAATGAATAAGCAGTGCGACTTAGCCATGATTCCCTGTAATGAGGCCCAGTTGCTTTCTTACGCTGAGAAGGCTGGCCTACGTGGACAAGTCATAGCCAAACATAACCGTCAACTATGCCAGGGCGATGAGAGTTGCGAATGGAGTATTGAAAAGGTTGGACATGACCGAAGCAAGACCTATTTTGAATGGTCAAAAACTGGGCATGAAGAATATAAAAGGATATACAATAAACATTAGAAAGCTGAAGTGTAGGGTGCAGTGTGAACGGAAAAAAACATTGGTAGATTTCTTTTGAGTGAGGGAAAAAAGTGGTATGAAGAAGGCTAATGTTTGGGGGAATTGGTGTTAAGAACTATATAAAAATAGACACATAGGCATGAGAATTCTCGAGTACTCAGCCGAAACCCTTATCTATGGAGGTGGGCCATGATTAAATTTAAAAAAAATGGAATTTGTGTATTAGTGTTTACCCTTTTTTCTATACTGCTCTTTACTCACCAAGTTTCAATTGCTGCAGAAAATGAAATTAAGATTGGCTTTCTTGGACTTCTCTCTGGTGCTGGAGCGGTTGCAGGAAAACCTATTCAGGATGGATCACGTTTAGCCATTAAGGAAATAAATGATCAGGGCGGTGTACTCGGTATGAAATTAACACTAATATCTCGTGATACAGGAGGCCGACCTGAAGAAGCAGTCCGGATGGCACGTGAGCTTATTCTAAAGAAGGAAGTACAATTTATTCAAGGACCGTTTACTGATGCTGAGAATATGTCTGTTTCTCAAGTAGGGAAGGAACTAAAGACGATCGTCCTTCCTTATGTGGCAAAAACACACAGACTGCTCGCTCCAGAAAACTTCCATCCTTATATTTTTCAACCTTCTACTAATACCATATATGAAGCAGGTTATCCAGCTAAGTATGTGGCAGACAATAAGGAATGGAAGACTGTCTATACAATAGCGCCTGATTATGAGTATGGGCGAATGCAGACTGGATCTTTTGTACAATATTTATCTAAACTTAGACCTGACATAAAGATTGAACAAGCATGGCCGCCCCTTTTTGAAACTGACTTTACTCCTTATATCACCAAAATTATTGCAAGCAAGCCGGATGTTCTTTTCATTGCACAATGGGGAGGCGATTTCGTTGCTTTAATGAAACAGGGGGCTGGCTTCGAAATGTTTAGCAAGATCAAGTTCATCACTACTGTAGGTGAAAACGGATCACCGGAATTCGCGTTAGCTTTAGGGAAAGATTATCCAGAAGGTGTCCTCGCTGATGCCATGGATGTGCTTTATTGGCCCAATACACCAGAACACAAAGCGTATGAGGATGCTTTGAAGAATGTCACAGGTGAGCCGTATCAGCAAGGGAATTCCATCCAGGGCTATATAGGAATTAAATTACTTGCCGAAGCCATCAAAAAAGCAGGAAAAATTGAAACTATGGCGGTCATTAAAGCTCTAGAGGGTTTAACCATTGATACACCTCTTGGAAAAATGACTATGGGTAAAGATCACCAATTACGACGAGGTATGATTTGGGGATTTACTAAAAGATCACCCGATTATCCATTTGTTGTTCTCGACCAAATTAGGATGGTCCCTTTTTCTGAGGTCGTGAAAT
>CAZTAS010000238.1:0-1107 GCA_964611635.1 uncultured Thermodesulfobacteriota bacterium | reverse complement strand
GATAAGCTAGACGCACTAACGTTTATAAAAACTATGGCTGGCTTAAAGAATGTGCTTTCAGCCAGCCTTTTTTTACAAAGGTAGGCCCCATGAGTTTGGAATTTTTTGTTCAACAATTCATTGCGGGATTAAGTCTAGCGATGTTCTTATTTCTGATTGCTAGTGGCCTTTCTCTTATTTTAGGAGTTATGGGAATTGTCAATTTTGCTCATGGCTCTTTTTATATGATAGGAAGTTATTTAGTATGGTACCTTAGTGTTTCCGTGGGGGTAGACTTTTGGATAGCAGTCTTTGCCGCTTCCGTTGCATTGGCTCTAATAGGGTTTGTTCTCCAGAAGTTTCTGATAAACCGGTTGTATGGTCAAACAGAACTGCAGCTTTTATTTACCTTCGCATTTGTTCTAATCTTTAGCGATATAGTTAAGATGACATTTGGCGTTTTACCTAAAGGTGTGGAGTACCCCTCACTATTTAGTGGCGTGCTTGAGGTTGGACCTATAAGGTTTCCTAAGTACCATATTTTTATTATTGTTTTTGGGCCTATAGCAGCTTACCTGTTACATTTGGTCGAACAGCGGACTAGAATAGGTCGCATTGTACGAGCAGCTTCTCTTAATCGCGATATGGTAAGCACTTTGGGGATTAATACTGAAAGAATTTTTACAATTATTTTTGGATTCGGGGCATTTTTAGCCGGTTTAGGAGGTGCGTTGGCATCTCCAACTGCGAGCATTGCACCTGGAATGGATGTTCCCATAGTTTTGCCTGCATTTGTTGCTGTTGTGGTTGGTGGTTTAGGCAGTTTTGGTGGCACCTTTTTAGCTTGCTTGCTCATCGGACAGGTTGAAGTATTTGGTATTCTTTTGCTTCCTAGGCTGGCTGAATCTTTCATATTTATATTTATGCTAATAACTTTGATAGTTAGGCCATGGGGATTATCTAATAAAGCCCCCAAAATCTAAGTTTGTTATTATTTTTACAGTTAATGGTTAAAACTTTTAGCATATAAAGTTCCTGGTACTTTTTATAAACAAATCCTTTTTGAGAAACCATTTGGGTGCGGCTCTTTTAGAACGACCTTGAGCAGCAGTTTTTGTCATATGTTTA
>CAZTAS010000237.1:0-9489 GCA_964611635.1 uncultured Thermodesulfobacteriota bacterium | reverse complement strand
TAAAGCTTTTCGCCTAAAGGCGAAGGTTTTAAACCAGGTGTATGGAAAAATAAAAGCTCGATGATGGGTCAAAAAGGAGATAGAAGATGGGCTTATCTATGTTCGATCTGACGGGAAAGGTGGCAGTTGTTACAGGCGCCAGCCGGGGTTTGGGGCAGGCCATCGCACTGGGCCTGGCCCACGCCGGGGCTAGCGTGGTGGTGACAAGTCGTTCTCAAGATCATTTGGAGCAAATTGTTGCCACGCTGGCTCGGGAGGATGCCCATGCCGTGGCGGTCCCCTGCGACATCGGCATTGAAGCTAGCCTGGATCTACTCGTGGAGCTAGCCTTGGATAAGTTTGGCCAGATCGACATCCTGGTCAATAACGCCGGCATCAGCCCCTGGGTGAAAAAGGCTGAGGAGGTGAGCCGAACAGATTGGGATCAAGTTATCAATGTCAACCTCACCGGCACCTTCCTCCTCACCCAGAAAGTAGGCCGACACATGATTCAGCGGGCTCATGGAGGACGAATCATTACCATAGTTTCAGTGGGAGGGATTGTGGCTCTTATACGGCAGATCGCCTACTGCGCCGCCAAGGCAGGCCTCATACAGATGACCAAAGTGCTTGCCGCCGAGTGGAGCGGGCGCTATGGCATAAACGTCAACGCCATTGCCCCATCTTACTTCGCCACTGACCTGACTCACGGGATGCTCCAGTCGGAAAAAATCCGCCAGAACCTCCTTTCCCGCACACCCAAGGGCCGGTTCGGGGAACCCAGCGAGGTAGTGGGCGCGGTCATCTTCCTGGCTTCCGATGCCTCAAGTTATGTCACGGGATCGATCCTCCTTGTGGACGGCGGATGGACGGCCACCTGAGCACTATTCTTCAGGAAGACTTCTTCACCTCCACACCCGCCAATCGTTCAAAGAAACGGACCAGAGCCCCGTGGTCCTTTTCCTCGTCGCCGGCCACTCGCAGCGCCTGCATGACCTCCATCACCAGGGAGGTTATCGGGAGGGGAACCCCAACGCTCCGGCCGGTCTCAAGGGCATTGGCCAGGTCTTTGATATGTAGCCGAATTCGGAAGCCCGGATCGAACTTGCGCTCCATGATGAGCGGGGCTTTGGCATTTAGGCAATTGGAACCAGCCAAACCTCCCCGTACTGCCTGGAATATCCTTTCCGGGTCCACTCCGGCCTTGCTCCCCAGCACCAAAGCCTCGGAGAGGCCAGCGATGTTAACAGCCACCATGATCTGGTTGGCCAGCTTGGTTGTGTTGCCTGCTCCAATGTCCCCCACTCGCTCCACGCTTTTTCCCATGGCCTGAAGGATGGGGCGCACCTCCTCAAAGAGTTTCTCATCGCCTCCCACCATGATGGCCAGGGTGCCAGCCACGGCACCGGGCTCTCCGCCGCTGACGGGTGCATCAAGCATACGTACACCCTTCTCGGCCAGACGGGAAGCCACTTCCTGGGCGGCCTGAGGCGCGATGGAGCTCATGTCTATGTAAATGAGGCCGGCACGTGCTCCCTCTATGATCCCATCCTTCCCCAGTGCTACCTCCCTGACATCAGGAGAATTGGGAAGCATGGTGATGACCACCTGGCTCCTCTCCACCACCTCGCGGGATGAAAACGCCTCCTGAGCACCCAATGACACCACCTCTCGAACCGGTTCGCGGTTCTTGTCGTGGACCACAAGAGTGTAACCAGCCTTGATCAGGTTTTTCGACATGGGCTTGCCCATAATCCCCAGACCGATAAATCCGATCGTCTGCATTTTTAGCACCTCCGATTCTTAATTTATCAATACGTTTTATATATCTTTTCCGGGTTAAAGCCGGGATGAATTCATTATACTAGTCGGGAGCAGGGATTAAAAGCAAAAAAGAAGCCATAGATCACCGATGGCATATATCGGGATTATGGAGTCTAGAGGGGCAGGAACAAGTCGTTTATAAACCTTGTCAAGCGTTAGTTATTATGCTATAGATAAAATCTAAAATTTACTTTCAGATCTATCTGGAGTGGATAAAGCATTCTATGAAAGGGGTAATCATGCAAGAGTGGGAAAAGTGGTTTATTGAAAAAAGGGCACAAAGGGTAGTGGAGGCTCTTCGACGCAACTGGATGGAGGCAGAGTTTGTCCCCTCGTCAGCCCAGGCAGTGGAGAAGATCGTAGGGATGATCCCCGATGGTGCAACCGTGGGGATCGGGGGATCTGTGACACTGGGGCAGATAGGGTTAGTGCAGGCGCTGGCGGCTCGGCCAGTGAAATTATTGAATCCTTTCTCAAAAAGCTTGTCTAGGGAAGAGCAACTCAAGATTCGCCGTCAGTGCTTAACTGCTGAGTACTTCTTAACCGGCACCAATGCCGTCACCGAGAATGGCGAACTATACAATATCGACGCCACGGGAAACCGTGTTGGAGCCATGTTCTTTGGTCCCAGCCGGACCATTGTGGTGACTGGGCATAACAAAATAGTCCGCGACCTTCACGCCGCTCATAGAAGAATCAAGGAGTGGGCTGCTCCCATCAATGCCCGCCGGCTCGGACGTAAGACTCCTTGCGCAGAGACGGGGGTCTGCTCCGATTGTAGCTCACCCGAGAGTATCTGCCGCGTAAATGTGACCATAGCCAAGCAGCCGCGGACCTCGAATATACATGTCTTCATCATTGGCGAGACTCTGGGGATTTGAACCGCGGATGCTGGCACTCGCCGGCTGTTTATATTCATTCAGTGGCGGCCGGATACTCAATGATCATGCGGTCCATGCCATTCTTTCCACGGCAAAAGATTCCAGCTTCTCACGGATAATGTGCGGTCGGGCATCGGGTTCAAGGACGATTTTACCATTCTCAAAGTGCAGCCGGGGATAAATAACTGCGTCCAGCGGCTTGAGGAAACCGTTCATCTCCCCTGCGTTTGGGAGAGACAGATGGTAGGAAACCATTGCCTCGTGATAGCAGCCAATGTCAGAGGCAACCCCGTTGCCGATGACGATGTCCATTCCCGACTCCAGCACCCGGCGTATCTGGTGGGCAAAGCGTTTTACACCACCGCACTTCATGAGCTTCAGCTTGATGAACCGGGCGCAGCCCAGTTTCCTTGCCCGCTCTATATCGTCAATGGAGTAAATGGACTCGTCAAGCATGAGTGGTAAGGGATAATCCCGGGACAAGCGGACCATTCCGTCCCAATCTTCAGGTTTGAGAGGTTGCTCCAGGAGTTCGATCCCAGAGGGGTCAACGTTTTTGCCGAAATGCTGCGCATCCTCAATGGTGTAATTCTGATTGGCATCCAGCCGCAGGCGAGCTCTCCCCTTAAGAAGATTTTGGATGAATCGAACTTTCTCGATATCTTCCCGCACCTTGAAACCAACCTTGAACTTGATCGTGCGAAACCCTCTATCCAGCAAAACAGGGATGGCCCTTTCAATTCCCTCAATAGTGGCCTCATTGAGGATGCCGAGTATCTCAATCCCAGCTTTTGTTTTTGGCGGTCGCAGAAGCTCCAGTCCCTCCAGATCCTCCAGTGCAGTCATCAAAGTGGTAACGCCGAACGGATTAGTGCGGCTGTAGTCATCCACTAATTGCTTTGCTTCCACCAATTCTTTACCGACAATCTTGCTTCCCAATTGCCGAACGAGACTCCAGACGCCCTCCACCGATTCCCATGAGTACCCCTCCAGTGGAGTGGTCTCTCCTATCCCAATGCTTTCATTGCCATGGGCCAGGGTGATAAAAGTGTCGAAATGGGGAATATCCCCAAGGGAGGTGTGATAGGGCCTCAGCAGGGGCAACTTGAGCCGATAAAGCTCAACTTTTTCTAGTTTCATGGCAATTTCCTTAAAAATTTTGCAGTATTACCCGAGACACGAAACAAGATTTTGAACATCTCATAATAAAAAGCTTCACATCGAAAGTGATTCAATACAATAAGCTGAAAAAATTCCCTCATAAGTAGGTTCACTTATCGGTTGACACAGGTATGAGTATACTAAATAGAGTCCAGTTAGATCAAGAACATTCGAAAGTCTGGTGTGAACCCTCATTGACTTTTAACAGGCCTTGCGCTAAATTTTAAATATGTACCTGGATAATATAGATGCGCTTTACAGGATGTTTGAGTCATGCATGCTCTGCCCCCGTCGATGTGCCGTCAACCGGCTTGGGGGTGAAGAGGGGTTTTGCGGCATGCCCGCCGAACCCGTCATCTCCAGCTACGGTCCCCATTTCGGCGAGGAACCTCCGCTCGTGGGCTCCAGGGGCTCGGGCACCATTTTCATGACGGGATGCAATCTGGGCTGCATTTTTTGCCAGAACTACGACATTTCTCACCTAAGACGGGGCGCCAAGGTCTCGGTGGCTAAACTTGCTGAGCTCATGCTGAGCATCCAGGATGGCGGGTGCCACAACATCAACTTCGTCACGCCCACGCACTTCACGGCCCCGATCATGGACGCAGCGCGTATCGCCCGAGAAAGGGGCCTGGAGGTGCCCCTGGTCTACAATTGCGGCGGCTATGAGTCCCTTGAAACCATTCGGCTGCTGGAAGGAGGCATTGAAATTTATATGCCAGACACCAAGTATTGGGATGAGGCAGTTGCCAAGGAGCTTTCCTCTGCACCCGATTATCCACAGGTCGTGCGAGATGCACTCCGCGAGATGCACCGGCAGGTGGGGGTTTTAACCGTGGACCGAAGGGGTGTCGCCGTTCGCGGCCTCCTGATTCGGCATCTGGTTATGCCCGATGGTCTGGCAGGCACAAGCGATATGATGGAGTTCATCTCCAGGGAGCTGTCACCGGATTCTTACGTCAACGTCATGGCCCAGTATCGGCCGATGTTTAAGGGGGTGGGGCATCCTAAGATCGGGAGGGCCCTCAACAGTCGAGAGTACAGGGAAGCTGTGCAAATGGCACGGGAAGCGGGCCTTCACCGGGGATTTCCGGAGTAGCACCGGTTGGAAAGATGGAATAGGTGTTCTCACCGAGAAAAGTCAACAAATAAGCTTTCCTGAATAATATCACTCTGCATTGTTATTGTTCCAAGAGGTTGAAATGGGTTTCAACTGCGGCATTATCGGACTCCCCAATGTTGGCAAATCCACCATTTTCAATGCCTTGACCGCTGCCGGGGCTGAAGCTTCCAACTACCCATTCTGCACAATCGAGCCTAATGTGGGTGTTGTTCCTGTGCCCGACACGAGGCTGGAAGAGATCACCCGACGGATAGAGCACGAAAAGGTTACTCCCACCACCCTGGAGTTCGTGGATGTGGCCGGGCTTGTGGAAGGGGCCAGCAAGGGCAAGGGACGGGGCAATCAGTTCCTGGCTCACATCAGGCCGCTGGATGCCATAGTACATGTGGTGCGTTGTTTCGAAGACCCGGATGTGGCCCATGAACCAGGTGCCCTGGACCCGGTGCGGGACATGGAGATAGTGAACCTGGAGCTGGTTCTGGCTGATCTGGAAGTGGCGGGGCGCTGGAAGGAGCGCGCTAGAAAGGCAGCCAAGGGAGGCGACAAAAAGACTTTGAGGAAGGCAGAATTCTGCGAGGCTCTCGAAAGGGTTCTGGACGCCGGCCGCCCTGCATCCACCCTTCAGTTGGAGGATGCCGAAGATATCCGCTCCCTTGCGGAAATGAACCTGCTTACAGTCAAGCCCATGATGGTGGTGGCCAACGTAGGAGAGGATGGTAGCCAGGGATGCCTGGAGTCCATAAGGCGATATGCGGAGCCTCAGGGCATGAAGGTTGTCTCCATCATCGGTAAAATGGAAGCCGAAATTGCGGAGCTACCCCTGGACGACCGTCGGGCGTTCCTGGAGGATCTGGGTCTGGAGCGTTCCGGGCTAGAACGACTGGTAAAGGAAGGATACTCTATGCTCGGGCTAGTGACTTTTTATACCACCGCCGGTGTGGAGATTCGCGCCTGGACCGTTAAGGATGGAACCCCTGCTCCACAGGCGGCGGGAAAGATCCACACGGATATGGAGCGGGGCTTTATTCGGGCCGAGGTCATTTCATATGATGACTTTATCCGGGCTGACTCAATGCCAGCGGCCAGGGAACACGGAAAAGTCCACTCCGAGGGCAAGGATTATCGCATCCAGGACGGCGACATAGTACTGTTCCGTTTCAGAGCCTGATGGGGTTGCTTCGGGAGATGGCGGAAAAATCGGTACATTCAGTGAATCGGCGAGAGGCCCTTAAGTGGTTGGCCGCAGTCGGCTTGGCTGCTGGATCGGGAAAGGCAAATGGCGGCTCTCAGACACGCCGCGCCGGGGCAGGGGGGATCATGCGGCCTGGTCGGGCCTATGGAAAAGTATTTAAATTGCACAGCCCATATCTTCTGGCCGCCGTGGGCGACGTGGATTCTGTGCAAGCCTTTTCCATGGTGGATAGGGCTGTTCGGGGGCTCACAGGAGCCTCCACATCTGAGGCTGCGTGGCAAAGCCTTTTCCGTTCTGACGATGTGGTGGGCATCAAGCTGAACTGCATGACGGGGAAACCCCTCTCCCCTCATCCCGGCCTGATCCTTGCGTTAATCAAAGGCCTTCAGATGGCCGGCATTCCCCCAAAGCATGTAATCGTTTGGGACCGCTCGGACCGGGAGTTAAAGTTCGCCGGTTTCCGGATTATGACCAGCAGAGGAGAATACCGATGCTACGGGACTGATCGGGTGGGTTACGAGAATGAGCCGCGCATGATGGGTAGCATCGGAAGTTGTTTCAGCAACATCCTTAATGAAGTCAGTGCCCTGATCAATGTGCCTGTGCTTAAGGATCACGACCTAGCCGGAGCATCCATTGGCATGAAGAATTTTTACGGCGCCATTCATAACCCTAACAAATACCACGACTCCCAGTGCAACCCATACATAGCTGACCTGAACCGCCATCCCCTTATTGATGGCAAGTTGAGACTCATCGTGTGCGATACTGCAATTGCCGTGTTCCACGGAGGCCCCAGCTTCTCGCGTCGATGGTCGCGGAAAATGAACAGTCTTCTGATAGCCACAGATCCAGTAGCCCTGGATCGAGTCGGTGTTGAAATTATCGAAAAGCATAGGGCCCAGGCGGGTCTTGCCCCCCTGGGTGATTCGGGCCGGGAACCTCGATGGTTAGACACCGCGACAACGGTCGGCCTTGGAGAGGGGAGACTGAACCGGATTCAGGTAATCCAGGGGTAAATACGAAGTTTTTGTCAATCCCTTGGCTGAGAGGCCTTTGTAACGTCAGGCTTATTTAATTATACCTTAGAAAGTCGAGTTAAGAGGCGGGCGCCATGAATACATCATATACATATACGCGACGCCAGTTCATATGGGGTGGGGTTTGCGCCGCAACAGCGGCAGCGGGGAGCTTGTCGCCCCTGAAGGCCCTGGCAGCGAAGTCCGGCCAAACATCTCAACTTGTGGAAGTGATGTTCTATAAAAAACTTCCCGAAAACAAAATAGAATGCGGTATCTGCCCCAGGCGCTGCAAGATCGCGCCTCTGGAGCGAGGATACTGCGGGAACAAGGAAAACCGGGGCGGCAAATATTACACATTGGTTTACGGCGCTGTCTGCGCCGCTCACGTTGATCCCATCGAGAAGAAGCCCCTGTTTCACTACCTTCCGGGAAGCCCCGCCTTTTCCATCGCCACCGCGGGCTGCAACTTTGAGTGCCGGTTCTGCCAGAACTGGCAAATTGCTCAGTATCGGCCGGAGCAGGTAAGAAACGAATCCATGCCGCCGGAGAGGGTTGTCGAGCTGGCGCGAATTACAGGTTCAAAAACCATCGCATATACTTACTCCGAGCCTGTGGTCTTTCACAAGTTCATGTATGATACGGCCCGGTTGGCCCGCAGTGAAGGCATCGGGAGCGTTATGATCTCCAACGGCTATATCCTTCCCGAGCCCATGGAAAAGCTTTGCGAAGTTCTGACCGGAGTGAAGATAGATCTGAAGGCTTTCACCGAAAGGTTTTACAGGAATACATGCAGCGGCGAGTTGAAGCCGGTACTGGAGACACTCAAGCTTCTCAAGCGCCTGAAGATGTGGACCGAGATCGTGGTGCTCATCGTACCCACCCTCAATGATGGCAAAGAGGAGATCCAGCAGATGTGCCGCTGGATTCTGGATAACCTTGGCCCAGATGTGCCTGTTCATTTCTCGCGGTTTTATCCATCTTATAAGATCAAAAACTTACCTCCTACCCCCCTTCAGACCCTTGAAATGGCTCACCGCATCGCCAAAGAGACAGGCCTCCACTATGTTTACCTCGGCAATGTATGGGGTCATCCTGCTGAAAACAGCTACTGCCCCAAATGCCATAAAATCATAATCCGAAGGGTCGGCTACAAGGTTGCAGCGGTGGAAATCCAAGACGGAAAATGTAATTTCTGCGGTTCCCCCATTGCCGGGGTGTGGAACGATCCGGCGATAGGTGCATAACCTGGCGACTTTTATAGAATGGACTCGATATGCCACAAATGTTTTGGTAGAGATTGTCTGTATCTGAAGACTCTGATCACTGGAGAAGGAGAAACACGGAGGGATTTAAAATGAACGAAAAGAGATGGGACGATTTGACGGTTACCTTGAAGGATAAAGCCATCCAGGCCGTGCGCAGCGGCGATACGGAGCGAGCCGTGGAGCTGATCGAGGAGTTGAACACTGCATCAAGAAATGTACACGATCGATATTGTGAGTATGTCAGCGTTTTGCTTACATATGTGGCCCGGGCCTTCGGTGAGGAGAAAGTGAAAGACGCGGCCGAGTTCATGGTCAACAACGTCCACAAGCGCGTCTTGCTGGGACCTCTGAAAAACGCGGAACATGATAAAGTAGTGGAGGCCACGACGCGGACTCACCGCAACCACTGGAGCGAGTTCTTCGTGGAGGAGGACGATGAAAAAACAGTCGTCACCCTGACCTGCTGTGGAAGCGGCGGAAGAATGATGAAGGAGGGCAAATACGAGAACACCGACCGGCAGCCTCTCATGGGCGGAATAACGAAAAAGGCCTACCCTTGGTCTTTCGACAAGGTAGGAGTGCCATATTATTGCGTCCACTGCGCTATATATAACCTGCTGTGGCCTGAGTGGGACATGGGCTTCCGACGCGTTCTGGAATATGGCCGCCAATTTGACGACGATGGAAACCCGGTGAATGAGCCGTGCCGTGTTGTTATTTACAAGAAGTGAATTTACAATTAAGTGCCCAAGTTTGGATGAAGGGATAAAAATTTTATCATATCATTTCTTGGATAGCCTGATACTGCGTTGTATTCGCCCAAAAATAGACATTGATCTTGGCACAGCTTCTTTTTGATCCCTTTTGGGCATTTTAAAGCCATGAGCAGTGGGATAGTGTTCTTATTTCGGCCTTAGTGGCTGTTTAATGACATCGGATCGCCTCGCAAAAGAGTCAAAAACTCCCCTATTGGACGCACCTCTCCCCTGAGCCGCTTAGCGCTTTGTTTTTATTTTCTGTGTTGGTTCACCCCAGGAGAAGT
>CAZTAS010000236.1:0-9594 GCA_964611635.1 uncultured Thermodesulfobacteriota bacterium | reverse complement strand
GCACCAAGGCCACTTGCATCCCCATACTGCTTCGCCGGGTTCGCTTCGTGAATCCAGAAGACGGCCATGCGTATGTTTTTTTAAGCAACATCATGCACCTGTCTGCCCGCCAGATTGCAGATATCTATAAAAAGCGCTGGCAGGTGGTACTCTTCTTCAAGTGGATTAAGGGGCATCTTAAGATCAAAAGCTTCCTGGGAGCATGTCGGAGAACCATTGTGGAAAAAAATAGGAAAAATGCTATGAACCCATTGGCTTCATTTGCTATAAAAGCTACAATGTGTGCATGAAAACAGAATCACAATTTCGTCTGTATGAGCCGAACCAGTTGCTCCTTCTTCCCCCGGACATAAAGTAGTGGCTGCTCGAGGGGGAGCTGGTCTACTTCATCCTGGACGTGGTGGGCCGACTTGAGCTGAGCTCCATTTATGACGAGTACAACGGAGCTATAGGAGGCCCTCCTCCCTACGATCCCCGCATGATGGTAAGCCTCCTGATCTAAGCCTTCTGCGTGGGTGTAGCCAGTTCCCGAAAGACTGAGCAGGCCGCCTACTATCACCGAAAGGTTAAACTCCTATATTCGAATAATTGGCTTAATAAGACGCTTTTATCTTTGTCGCTGCACCTTGGCCGGCTTTGACTTCCTCAACAGCCGCAGTGAGATCAGCCAGATACTCTTCACGGACTGGCTCATGATTCAGTGACATCATGAGGTGGATGGCGCGAGGCTCCCGGCACAATCCAGCGAGCCAGCCGTGCATGGTCAGCCTCTCGGCCACTGAATACATATCAAATTTCCTCGAACCATAAATAATGATACTGAGATCCGGTTTTCCCAACACCCCCAGCCCTTCAATAGAATTGATGCCATCAATGTAAGCCCGCGTCATCTTCATCACTCGATCAGCTATTTCCATGTATCCTTTTTGGCCGAGGTGGTGCATCACTGCCCAAGCCGCGGCCACCGCACCTCCGGCGCGCGTGCCCGTGAAGATGGGCGTGGTGAATCTGCCCCTTGGCCAGCAATCGAGGTCGAAGATTTGGTACTGATGGTACTCGGAGTTGCGATAAAACACCGTAGAGGCGGGCTTTGGGCAGTAGCCGAACTTGTGTAGATCCGCGGAAAGAGAAAAGACGCCAGGGACCGAAAAATCGAAATCCGGGATCGAATAACCCAGCTTCCTGGCAAAAGGAGCGAAATAGCCGCCCACGCAGGCATCCACGTGCAGCCACACGCCCCGCTCCTCCGCAATAGTGCCAAGCTCGGAGATAGGATCGATCACGCCATAGGGAAAGCATGGAGCCGATCCAATGATCATTATGGTCTGGTCGTCTATTGCTTTGGTCATCGCCTGCGGATCAGCACGAAAATCGTCCTGCACTGGAATACGTCGCACCTCGATGTCCATGACGTGCCCGCTTTTTTCGAAGGCAGGATGAGCGGAATAGGGTGCCACAATATTCGGCTTTACAATACCAGGACGATTGGCGCAGGTCCAGTCTCGGCACGCCTTCACAGAAAGAAATATGCTCTCGGTGCCGCCTGTGGTCATGTTCCCACAGCCTTCATCAGGTGCGCGGAACAGACTGAGCCCCATATCGACCACCTCTTCCTCCATGCGCTGTAAACTGAAAAATGCGCTTCTGCTACCTACTGCGTTTTCGGAAAAGAATTTCAAGAACGCCTTCTGGGAGACCTCATAGACGCTTGGAGTGGCATAATAAACGTATAGTGGCGTCCTCCCGCGGCGCCAATCGATGTCATTTTGGGCCATTTCCGTCATAGCCCGATCCAATGTTTCCCAGTCCTGTCCGATTTCTGGCAATACCTTTCGCATGTTCATCACTTCCTTTCTTTCCGAGTTACGAACCAACTTAATGAATCTTTGCTACCATACCGCCATTATGTTTGACGTGTAGCGAAGCATTGCCTCTCCATCGAGGGACAACAGGTCGGTTCCCTCAAACATTATTTTTTCTGCTGTGGTTCTACCAATTGCCAGATAGGGAAGGACATCATGGATATCGTTTTCTTCACGCACATGAACTCCTCCTTTTCACAATATGTTTTGTATTGCATTTACCAGATTGTGGAATAAATCCATTGATTTTGCATTTTTTCGCTTTGCGTGGGTGCAGCCCCTGCATTGCAATTCTTATGAAATCGATGGCACGCTCCATTCGAAATCCTGATCAAGTGGGTAGACCGGCCGCGGGAGGTTTTTCCAAGGATATCTAGTTAAGACAGGTGAAGTCCGACCAGGCGTGTCCACTTGGATCATTTGCGATGGCGTAAAGAATTCATCAAATGCTACCTTATAACTTCCTCGGGTCCCTACCACCAATGTCCTAAGCTCCCGGACATCTAAACCCATCCTCTCGACAAATACTGGATCCATGCAATAAACCCGGCGGCTTGTAACAGTGATCATCATTGACCCGATCTCCAACAAACAAGCCGGGCCAGTATCCATGCTGCGACCAATATTGATACCGTGTCGACCAACAGACTGTCCATTGTGGAGACTTCGAACTCGAACCGGCGCATAGAATTGATTTTCGACACGGTCCCAATCGTCACCTTGAAAAACAGCATTGAATGACGCTCCAAGACCGGCTTCGTGGGCTTTAGTCGCTAGTACCGGATCGCAGAAGTCCGCAATTAGAGCGCCCTTGGCGCCGGCATTGTAAAGCGCTTCAAGCATCCAAAGTGTGTTTCCTGGACCTCCAGCTCCGATATTATCGCCAAGATCCGCCATAATCAACGCTGGTCGTGACGGATCTTCGCCCGCCGCAACCGCCATTTCGATGGCCTTCTCAATAGATGTGAGGTTTGTCCACATGAACCTCTCCCGGTCAGCCCAGCCGCGTTGTGCCAGGTCGACACAAAGACGCCGTGCGGCTTCACCGTCTTCTCGCGCAGTCACAATGACGTGCAGTCCATTTTTAGAAGTGTCACTAAAAGCGAAACCGGCGACCACAGAGACGTTAACAATTTCCGGTGTCATCCGGCTTTGGCCATATTTGATTAAGTCTCCATATGGCCCTTCAGCCGTAGGTAGGCTAATGTTAGGCGGTACAATGGGCAGTCGGATGTTCTTCACCACAGGGTGCATGCCACCAAACATCTCCCGCAGAATCGCGGCTGCCTCCTCACCGCGTTCTGCCCGATCGACATGAGGATCAGCTCGGTAGGACACTAAAACGTCGACATTATCGACCATTCGTTGCGAAACGTTCGCATGTAAGTCGATCGTAGCCACCACAGGAACATTTGGCCCGACCACTTCCCTTACCATTGCAAAAAGCTCACCATCTGGATCTTCGCTTTCAGTCGTTGTCATCGCACCGTGTTCCGCAATATAAACACCATCTACAGGTAATGCGGTTTGCAATTTATTGCGAATGACGTTAAAGGTGTTGAGAATGAATTCATGATCTGCCGGACCGCCAGCCCCTGCGTAAGTAATCAATAGTGGCACTGGTTCCCAATTGCTATGCAAATCCATATCTCGGTAAAAGCCTACCACTTCCTTCATCAATCTTGGATACTGGCTTCGAGCGTCGAGGGAAATGGCATCGTCTTCCATGTATATGTTTGACTCGAAATCTCGCCGTGTAAACACCGCAGCGAATGCATTACTCTCTAGAAAAATTCCAAGTATAGCGATTCGTTTTGTTTGCATTTGAATTTCCTCCTTTACTATGCAATAAATTAATTACTTCCTTCAAAGCCATAGGCTTAGGCTTGAATTGTGGCCCTCTCAAAGCTTACTCGTTCAGTTCTAGTAGATTCTGATCATCGAATAGAATTTGACCCTTTACAATGCACCCTGGTGGCTGCTATATCAATCTCATAATGGAAAGTGCTGTGATACTTTTAACACAAACTGATCCTTATAGAGGGTCTCCCCCCCACGAATAAATAAATCGACTCCATAGACTGCTTTAACTATTCCTTCATCGTTATAAAAATAATATGAAGGTCTTTTATTCTGAGAAGAAAATGATTCATCATTTTATATTTCATAAGTTTTCAATTCCATGTTTATTCTATTTGTATCTCTTACTATTACAGACGACCGCGTAGTTTTGGGTCAAGGAGGTCTCGCAAGCCGTCACCGATTAAGTTAACACCTAGCACCGTCATTGTTAGAAAGAAGCCTGGGAAGAGAGTGATCCAGATCGCTGAATGAATATAAGCCCGCCCTTCTGAGAGAATATTCCCCCAACTAGCAATAATTGGAGAGCTCCCTGCTCCTAGAAAGCTGAGCGCAGCCTCAACCAGGATTGCTTGGGCGAAGAGGAAGGTGGCTTGTACTATTATGGGGGCGATTGCATTAGGGAGTATATGATAAAGAAGAATCCTAGGAGATTTTGCTCCAATAGCCCGAGCTGCTTCCACAAAGATAGCTTCCTTGAGCACTAAGGCCGAAGCCCGCATCACCCGTGTAGTTCGAGGTGCCTGTACAATTGCGAGGGCAATAATGACATTCTGGAGGCTTGAACCCAGTACCGCCATTAGGGCTATTGCTAGCAGAAGCGTAGGCAAAGCCATGAGGCTGTCCATAAGCCGCATTATCACCATGTCCATCATCCGGTAATAAGCCGATACCAGGCCAAATAGGAGGCCTAATATAACCGATATAGATGTCGCCATGCCGCCCACTATGAGGGAGACACGAGCTCCGTAAATAGTTCGGCTGTATATATCACGACCTAGCTCGTCTGTCCCAAACCAGTGGACTCTGGAAGGACTTATAAGGCGTTCATAAGGATTTAATGCTAAGGGGTCATAGTAGGATATGATAGGGGCTGCTATGGCAATTAATATCATTAATAATAGCATTGCTATTCCCCACGTCATAGTGTAATGACGCAAAGCAAGAATGCACATTCGATTCAAAGTCTTTTTATTAATGAAAGTAATATGTCTTGTCATGAAAAATTTGTTATATAATTTTAATTTTTAGAAATTGTCTTCTTTTCTCACTTAGCTGAGATAGGCTGTCAATTTTTAATATTTGATTCGGGGATCGAAGTAGCAATATACAAGATCCACCAGCAAGTTTATTATGACGTAAGACGAACCTACCATAAGCATCGAGGCCTGGATGATGGGATAGTCCCGGTGAAGCACTGCTTCTACTATAAGCCTTCCCACTCCTGGGATGGCAAACACCGTCTCAACTATCACAACCCCTACCACAAGATGTGCAATAGAGATACCGATTATTGTAACTATGGGAATACCGCAGTTTTTCAGAGCATGGCTGAGAAGAACTTGCCTTTCCACAAGTCCTTTGGCACGAGCAGTACGGATATAATCTTCACTAAGGATCTCCAGCATGCTAGCTCGGGTCATTCGGGCTATTAGCGCGGCACGTGTATAGGCCAAGGTTAGAGCGGGAAGAATCAGGTGTTTTAGAAAGGGCGCAAGTCCCTCTTTTAAGGGCACATACCCCATAACTGGCAATAGCCGAATTTTTACACTGAAGAAAAAGATAAGGTTGATACCAAGCCAGAAAGCGGGAATTGAGAAGCCTAGAACGGCAAAAACCATCGCTAAGCGGTCAATGTAACTATTGGCCTTCCAGGCTGCGAGTATACCAAGTGGGAGAGCAATCAGAATCGCCAGGCTCTCGGAGATGAAAGCCAGACAGAGGGTCGGCTCTAGCCTCTCAGTTATGGCCTGTAGAACAGGTTGGCCAGTGAAGACAGAATTCCCAAAGTCTCCCCGCAATATATTTGACATCCAAGTAAAGAATTGAATGTGTGGAGGACGATCCAGCCCCAGTTTGTGCCTTATCCGGTCTGCATCTTCTTTAGTAGCCTCATCTCCCAGAAGCATCTCTACCGGGTCACCTGGGGCCAAATAAAGTATACTAAAGGTAATGACGGATACCAGTCCAAGAACCGGTAGGGCTGCAATGAGACGTTTGATAATATACTCTTTCATATCCTCTGAAAATGGTCTTATTTTTCAATTATAATAACTATTGTGAACGTCTAAAGAAAATTGGCATTGCAAGTAACTAAGTACATGATTTCATAAATACACTAATGAAGCGCGAAATTTCACTGAAAAACAATTTAATCCCATTGCATGCTGACAAACAAAGAAGTTGTGCGCTTCAGAGCAATAATTGGATAGACCAGAAAATATGTTACCGAATTTATGAACCAGTGTACTAAGCTGCAAGTAAACCTTAATGTCATTCCTGCGCAAGCAGGAATCCAGGAGGAATGTGGGTACTAAGCATGGATTCCCGCTTTCGCGGGAATGACAATATTAATGAAGCAATGCAATGAGATTTCTTCACTACGGTTAATCCAATGTCATCTCATTTAAGACCTTCACTATAATCGAATGGTATTTATAGATTTTACGAATGCTGGAGAGTTGGCATGGTAGTCACAACCTTCTCAACAAGTTGGCCTTTCGGGCAGATATAGTATTGCGATCTGCCGAGGGGACACCCCAGGTGGCAATGATATGCTGGATCTTCTCCCGAAGTCCATCAATGCCTCGCTCCTGAAACACCCATTGGAGCACCCGTGGGTTGGCTTCGCACAAGGGTGTCAGCCACATGACCATCCATCGAATCTGGCGAGCGGCGGAGCTGAAGCCCCATCGAACCGAGACCTTTAAGTACAATAATGACAAAGAGTTGGAGTCCAAGGTCATCGAAATCGTGGGGCTGTATCTCCATCCGCCCGACCCCTGCCATTGCTTTTGCTGAAGTCCCTTTCTCACTCCTTATTTCAACTTTCTGATTATTATTTCAAAACAACAGTTCAAAAATAATTCTTAGGCTCATTTCTCAGTAAAAGATACACTGAACTTAAGAATCTATGCTTCAAAATTTTACAAAGATTAACACTTAATCATCAAAACATATTAAAGCGAAATTTGGGTTAAACTTCAAATATAGTATCCTCGTCTAATGGGAACAGTGGTCTTGGTACAACTTTATATAAATGTTCGATGTATGAGGAGAAAGCGAAAATTACCAAAGATAGAATGGCATCCAAAGTAACGCAGCAAGGTTCCCAAAAGATGTTGAGAACCTTGCTTTTAAATGGCCTATTTATCCAGCCATGCATTCCAGAAGATTGGCTCTTGGGTTGTCGTGATGAAGCCTTTCAGTTCCTTTCTAAAAGCCTTAATCATCGAGTACTCTCCAAATCTCAAGAGCGGCACCTCCTCATAGAAAAGGCGCTGCATCTTGTCTATTATCATCTTTCGCTCCGAATTATCCGCGGCAAATGTGAACTCTTGCACCAGTGTTTGCATACGGGGGCTTTCCCAACAGCCTTTCCACTTGGGGTTCAGCCATACAGTCGAGGTTGGCTCGGCATTAGCAATAGAAGACATACCGGTGGTATACATATCCCAACCTTCCTTCTTCTTAGTTCTGGCGACCAAAGTTGCCCAGTCGTAAACTCGGAAGTCCACCTTGAATCCCAGTTTCTCCAATAATGGCTTCATCGCAACTGCGATCTTGTAATAACGGATGTAGGCCTTGGCTGTTAGCAGTAAAATGGGCTCAGCGGGTGGACCTCCTGCCTTCTGCAATAAATCTCTGGCCTTCTCAAAGTCAGCCTGGTTGAAAAATTCCTGCCCCGCCTTGCTTTCCCACATACCTCCAGAAAAGAAGATATCGGGACTACTGCGCCAGAATCTCTTATCGCCTATAGCCAATGTCATAAATTCATCGATATTTAAAGCTGCCTGCACGGCCTGGCGCATCTTTACATTGTTGAAAGGTGGGCGGCATTTATTAAACAGAATGGCAGGCCAGCCATAGCCCGGAATTACAAATGTCTTGATATCCGGGTTAGACTCCACACGTGGAAGTTGATCTGGTTCCACTCCGTCCAGGTATTGCAGCTCACCAGTCTCCAAAGCCGCTATCTGGGTGGCAACATCGGGTACCTCTATAAATTCTAACCTGTCCACATAAACGATTTTCCCTCCAGCAAAGCCACTAGGGGGTTCCGGGCGGGGTTTGTAACCCTTGAACCGTTCAAGGATAATATGCCGACCCGGCTTGAACTCCACTAATCGAAATGGACCTGAGCCAATGTACTGCTTAATCGGTTCGCCTGAAGGAGTGTTGGCAGCTAGATCCTTAGGGGTGATAATTGGCAGGAAAGAGCCCCTCTTGCCCATAGCCCTTGGCAAAAGCCCATAAGGCTGCTTGAGTTTTATGGTGAAGGTAAGGTCATCCACTTTCTCCATTCGATCCAATATGGAACCAATCTGCTTTCCCCAAGTTCCTATCTTGAACCATCGGCCCAAAGACGCTATCACATCCTCGGAAGTTACAGGCTGACCGTTGTGGAAAAGCAAGCCCTCACGAAGGGTGAAGGTGTAGGTCTTTAAGTCCTTTGAGACATTCCATTTTTCTACCATCATAGGCCGAACTTCCCCTTTCTCGTCCCAAGCGAAGAGGAAATCGTATATATGGCGAGAAGGGATGCGAACGTGTGTTGCTGCCATAAAGAGCGGATCCAGAGACTTAATACTTTTAGTGTGAACTTTTAACGTCCCTCCAAACTTGGGTTCACCTGCGGTTGCATCAAGAGCCAACCCCCCTCCTGAAAGCAAGTGAGCGAGGAATAAAATAATTCCAACCAAAATAAAGTTTCCTTTTCTCATTTTGTCACCTCCATTTTTATTTTTAGTCCATCCTAACCCGGACAAGCCGTAACTAAATAATTGAAAAAACATATTTTTTTAAAAAGTTGGACGTTCTTTACAATCGCAGCAAAAGTGTTACGGTAAAGGCCTTCCAGACACCGTAAAAAATTTTCTACCAGAAAAAACACGAATTTCACAATTAAGGGCCTAATGATCAATCCTTTGTGCCAAGACATAGTCCATTATTATATTATTAACTCCTCAGAAAAACAAAAAACCCCATTCTCCCACCATCAGAAAACAAGATCTTTTGCGGCCGTTCCATTCATTACGCCCTCTCAATGAAGAACGGGATTACAACAGCAACCAAGATAATGTTGCACGATTCAATTTATAGACTCATGCCCTTATCATGACAGAAAAAAATTGAATGTCAAGAAAAATCTTACGAACTGAGGCTTGGCATTATGTGACTAATCAATTGTTGTTAAATGATATCATGTCATTAAATCATAAATATCTATTTTACAGTCTATGTTACAGGCATTACCGAACAATCCCAAACTATTTCTCCCCTTTCAAAATCCAATCCACGCTTTTCCTGAAAATCTCACTAACCCCCACCAGTATCTTGGGATTTGGACAGACTAACCCTTTTTCCAGCTCACTCACAGTAGCTTGAGAAACCCATATGAACTTTGTCAATTCCCTCTGACTATATTTAACGCCGCGTATTCCCTATCCTTCTGGCAATTTTCTTATAATCAAAATTTTTTTACAAATTTAAATTGACACGATGTCACCTTGAGTAGGAAGAGGTGTTAATTATGACCCCTTAATTTCATTAACAAAAACAAATTAAAAAAGAAGGAAAAGCCATGAGAAACACATTTTTTAGTAACACTTTAGCTCTTTGAAAAAAGAATAAGCTGGCGGTTTAGGATCTC
>CAZTAS010000235.1:0-9661 GCA_964611635.1 uncultured Thermodesulfobacteriota bacterium | reverse complement strand
TTTCTTTATTCAGTTTTCAAAGAGCTTTTTTCAAAGCGCTAAAGTGTTACAATTTCACAAGAAAGGTTATAATTGACCAGGTGGGTTCAAAGGGTGGCGTTCAAAACAAAAGAAAGTTCAATTGTACGGACAATAAAGTGGAATTCATCATTCTTTGCCAAAAAAGGGTTTAAAAATATAAAGGTCACATCTTTTATTCATCTCAAGGCTGTTCCGCAATTGGCTGACGCCGAGGAATTAATGTTACGGAGCGGCCGATTGTCTGGAATCTGCTGTAGAGTCCTGGTGCTGAGCAAGATAAGGTGTCCAACGGGATACACCCCTCAAGCATGACAAAATCAACCTTATGATTTCTGTCAGCGAATCTCATAATTGCGCAAATGCCACCCGCTCCGTGTGGTAGTTATTGAGAGAGTTCGAAATTATTATCCCAATTATTCTGGAGGGTGGGTAACTGTAATCTGTGGAATGGGATTCACGTTAAGCTGTCCTTTTGAGAGTAAGATACCAGTCTAATAGTTAGTGTGAGTCGCTGATCGATATGTGCCTATGGGAATCAAAAGTATCGGCATTTCTGACACTATTAATGTGGCCAGACTTAACTTTTTACGATGCAGGTGCCTATATTGCTGGATAAATACCCAGATATTAAAAGGCATATGCACTTTAAGAATAATCGAGACCTTGCATTAAGCAACATTCTGGCAGCAATGCAGGCGTGTATAACAGAGTTCGATGCTTCCATCGGAAGACTTGATGGGTGCACATATACTCAAAATGCATCGGGAAACACGCCAATGAGGATCTGGTGAACATTATGACGGAGATGGGCATTAAGCCGTGAGTTGACCTGGATGCTCTTAGGGACTTCTCTGAGCGAATTATCTCAACGTGGTGGAGATATAAGACGCCATGAGTTCAAGGCGAATTTTGTCTGTTGGTAAATGAAACAAAAAAGCAAAGAATCGAGCCGACACGTTGAAGCTGTTTTCAAGGCTCTTACCATTCTCGATTGCTTTGAGATTCAGCAAAATTTAAAGGTCAAGCAGATCCACGAAATGACCAAGCTGAATCAAAGCAGGATATTGCGCCTTTGCGGCACCCTCGAGTCAATGGGGTATCTCATCCATGATCGTGATACCGGTCTATATAGCCTTGGTCCAAGGGTGTTATCCCTTGGAAAAATTTATGAGCGGAGCAATACGCTGATATCGCTTGGACGTCCCGTTTTAAAAAAATTGGCCCGTATTACAGGAGAATCGGCCTCAATTTATGTTGTTGACGGCATTAAAAGGCTTTGCCTAGTTCGAGAAGAAGGGACCCAGCCCATCCGCTATTCAATCTCAGAGGGAAAGCGTCTTGTAATTTACGCGGGGGCAGGGGGAAAAGTGCTCCTTGCTTTAGGCCCTAAAGAACTCAGAAGAAAAGTTATGAAAAAAAGCGTGATTAAAAAATTGACTTCTAATACGATAGTTGATCTGGAACAATTGGGGGAAGAGCTCGAAATCATTCGACAGAACGGATATGCATTCAGCTTAGGAGAACGAGAATCCGATGTCTTTTCTATAGCAGTGCCTATTTATGATCATCGAAAGAATGTATGCGCAGCTATTTCGATTGCTGGTCCCTGTAATCGGTTTCCTCCAAATCGCAGAAAAGAAATGCTTGAGCGCCTTTTGGACGCGGCAAACCATCTGTCCTTAAGGTTAGGATATAAATTGTAATAAGTACTTTTGTACAATTGCTGTCAATATACCTGAGTTTGGAAGATTATTAAAACGGAGATCAATCATGAAACAAAACACCCTATTACCTCTTAGTGGAATACGAGTTCTGGAGCTGGGTCATGCAGTCATGGGCCCAACTTGTGGACTGGTGCTGGCGGATATGGGCGCCGAGGTAATAAAAGTTGAACGGTCGCCTAAAGGAGATGACACCCGCCGGCTCATGGGCTTTGGGCTGGGGTTTTTCCCGTTCTTCAATCGCAACAAAAAAAGCATCTCTATCGACCTAAAGGAAGAAAAAGGGAAAGCACTCCTGAGAAAGCTTGTTGCAGCTTCGGATGTTTTAATTGAGAATTTTGCACCGGGAACCATGCAACGGCTGGGCTTTGGATACGAGGAATTGTCAATATTGAATCCTCGACTTATATATTGTTCTTTAAAAGGTTTCATGAAAGGACCATATGAAAATCGACCGGCATTGGACGAAGTGGTTCAGATGATGGGTGGTCTCGCATACATGACAGGCCCTCCTGGGCAACCTCTGCGAGCCGGGGCATCGGTAATTGATATCATGGGCGGAAGTTACGGGGTAATTGGCATCTTAGTTGCAATTTATGAAAGGGAAAAAACCGGCAAAGGTCAATATATCATTTCCTCCCTTTTTGAATCAACAGCTTTCTTGATGGGCCAGCACATGGCCTGTTCCGCAGTAACTGGGGAACCGTTGCCACCCATGCCCAAAAGGATAAGTTCATGGGCAATCTATGATATATTCAAGTCTAAAGAAGATGAAGATGTTTTTGTAGGAATTACGAGCGACAGGCAATGGAAACGTTTCTGTGATACGTTTAACCTTATTTATCTATATGAAGATGAAAGGCTTTCATCCAATAATGACCGAATCCAACAGCGTCATTGGCTAATTCCTGAACTGCAAAAAATATTTAAACAAAAAGACAAGGCCGAAATTATCCGGCTGTGTGAAGAAGCAGGGGTTCCTTTTGCTCCAATCGCCACGCCAGAAGATCTTTTTGATGACCCCCAACTCAACGAAGGAGGAAGTCTTTTGAAAATTACACTTCCAAGCGGTTTCAGAACTAAGCTTCCTCGAATTCCTGTCCGAGTGGGTTCTTACGATTTTGGCCTGCGCAGTGATCCTCCTGAAGTGGGCGAGGGGACCATTGAGCTGCTAAAGTCCATAAATATTTCAGATGACGAAATCGACGAATTGAAAAAAAAGGGGATACTGACATTTTAATTCCGAACCTGCAACAAACAACCTATTTATTTTGATCCTTTTTAAAAACAGGAGGAAAAAATGAAAATTACCGAAGTAAAAGTATTTGCCGTGCAGATCCCGTATATAAACCCTTATCAGACTGCGATGAACATCACACCAGCCGGCCGACATATAGTAGTAAAAATAATAACTAATGCTGGAATCGATGGATGGGGAGAAACCGCAATCATTTCTCAGAAATATCCTTTAGAGGGGGCTACCTTAGAGGGGATGTTCGTAGTCTTAAAAAATTATCTGGGTCCAGCGATAATTGGAATGAACCCATTGGAAATTGACAAGATAATGGAAAAATTAGAAGAGACAGTTCGGGCAAATTATTTTGCCAAGTCTGCAATAGACCATGCAATCTATGACATTGCCGGCAAGGCTCTTAAACTTCCAGTTTATACTTTACTTGGCGGATGCTACCGAACACAGTTCGGAGTGAGTCGAAGTCTCCCCATTGATGAGCCTGAAAAAGTGGCAGAAACTGCCAGGCGCCTCAAGGACAACGGCTATGTGCTTTTGACTGTCAAGATTGGAATTGACTGGAAAAAAGAAGTAAAAGCAGTTGAAGCGGTCCGAAAAGCTGTAGGAGACGACTTTCCTGTTGAGGTGGATGCAAATTCCGGTTATGACAAGTGCACAGCAATGAAAGCTCTCCAGGACATGGAAGCCTTTAATATTGAGGCCGCCGAGCAGCCAATTGCGGGATGGGACCTTGATGGAATGTCGGAACTTACCGCGGCTCTCAAGGTGCCTATTGTAGCTGATGAAAGCGTGTTTACTGTTAAGGACGCTATTAATGTGGTTAAGAAACGGGCGGCTGATGTGGTTTGCCTGAAGCCAATTAAATCGGGTGGGCTGTACTTTTCTAAAAAAATTCAGCATATTGCTGAAGCTGGAGACCTTTTGGTCAGCACAGGAAGCATGCACCCCTTTGGAATTGGCACTGCAGCCATCCATCATTTTGTTGCATCGATGAAATCGGTAAATGCGGTTGGTTATGGCTCGCCTAATGAAAGGTTTGTTGATGATATAGTAAAAGACGCCAGCTATAAATTTGAAAATGGCGTGGTCACGCTGGATGATGCACCGGGTTTAGGAATTGTTGTGGACGAAGATAAACTCAAAAAATATACGGTCGCGGTTTAACCCCAATGGAAATAATATGATACTGTTAAAAAAAGGCTATATTGGCCATGCGCCTAGTTAATCTTCGAATGGCCTGGCTCTCTCCCCCAGCGGCAAAGAAAAAAGAACATAAGGAAAAGATTAGCTTTGGCTCTGATGCTGATCTGGTTCCAGTGGATATGAACAAAACAGTTACCCTTCAAGCTGGGAATTTTTATTCAGCTGAAGATATTAAGACTTATTAAGGGATGAGGTAACGCCCTGGCTTATGACAACTATTCTAAAAGGAAAAGTCGTCATCAAAAACAATGAACTCATTAATAAAGGCCAGGGAAAATTTGTCCCGGGATACTCCGTTGAGGATGGCAATTGAGTTTAATAAATATTATCCGCAAGGAGGAAGGCAAAAAATGACGGTAAGACCAACCGATGATTATAAAACGGAATTCACAACAACATTTATTCTTGAGCCACTAAAGACAGCGTTTATACCGATAGATTTGCAATATGCTAGTGCGTGCAGAACAACAGGATTAGGAAAGAATTTGAAGGAGCAAGAAAAGGAAGAGTTGGGGAAGTATCGCTTTGATAGAATTGAGCAAGTCGTTATACCCAACGTGCAGAGGCTGTTAGCCTTTTTTAGGAAAAATAAGTTGCGAATCATCTACCTAACGATTGGGTCAACGATGCCCGATTACAGCGATTTGTTACCTCACAAAATACCATGGAACAAAGCAGTGAATAATAGAGTTGGTGAGAGAGAACACAAAATTTTAGACGAGATCAAACCATTGCCCGGGGAATTAGTAATTAACAAAACCACTACAGGTGCTTTCAATTCATCCCCAATCGATTCAGTATTACGGGCGATGGGAATCGAATATTGTCTTTTTGCCGGAGTTTCCACTCATATGTGTGTGGAGGGAACGGCCAGGGATGCGTCTGATAGGGGATACAAGTGCATACTCATCGATGATTCCTGTGCAGCCAACAAGGAAGAATATCATAACGCTGCCCTGATTACCTTCCAGCGTGGATATGGGAGGGTTTGCACTACTAACGAGGTAATCAGAGAATTGGAGGATAATCTATAAGAGGGGAAGCGAACTAAATCTTTCGCGGGATTCGAGAGCCATTGAAGCGGTGGCAGCAACCAAGACTTCTACTCGTTTGCTCCAGTTTGATCTGGGCTTATCCAATCAGGCCGCCTTGATCTGTGGAAAATTCTGAATTCAAGGATCTTCAAGGTCGACATTGGCATCGCAAGCGGCAAGGTGGCGACCATCGACAGGTAAATCGCTGTCAAGATGGCAAGCCAGGTCATTGAAGCAGAAAGAAAGCTTATCTTTCCCGGGGCCGGAAATTCCCATTCTCGCATTGTCATCTACAGGCCACTAAAAGAAGATACCGCTGGTTTGTCAGCCTCAGGGGCTTGCATCTACCTAGCCCATGGGATATTTGTCAAGAGGCCGGTCAAACTTCATTACGTGTGTTATTGACACCTATGTCCATTTCGGGTATGATTTAGTTAACCACGAGTTCATCATGCTCATGGCCCTCTATAAAACGGGAAAAAACCGGCAAAGGGCAATAAGTAAGAGTTGCCCTTTATTAATCAACAGCTTTCTTGATGACCCAGCAGGCAAGAAGGTGCTTTGAATGACAGTGTTTGTTGCTGTCGAGATATTCCAGGTTGTTGTCAAGGGCATTATGTTGTCAAAAGATTAAATACGTCAAAAAAATAGATAAGGGGAGTTAATTTCCATGAAAATAATTGATTTGTCCTTTCCTTATCAACAGGGATTCGCGGTGGTGCCCAATCACCCATCAGTTACTCTGACCCCGATTGATACCCACGAAAAAGATGGAAAATCAAATACCTTATTCAGCATTAGCATTCATTCAGGGACACACATCGATTGTCCATACCACTTTTTCCCCGATGGAATAAGTATCGATGAAGTGCCGCTTGAAAGATTTATCAGACCAGGAATTAACTTGGGACTCGTTCATTTAGGGAGTCCGAATACTCCGATATCAAGTGATGATCTTGAAAAAGCGGCGGAGAGATATGAAGACCAGCTGGATGGGGCTATAGTTCTTTTGCACACTGGATGGTCACAGAAAATGTACCATTTGCCAAATTATTATGGTGATAATCCTTACTTGACATTGGATAGTTGCGAATGGCTAGTGAAGCACAAAGTTAATTTGGTTGGTCTAGATATGCCGCCTGGTCCCAAGGCAGGCCGGGGTTTTAAAGGAAAGGGATGCAGTAGTGATATTCATCGGGCTCTATTGGGTGGAAATGTGTTAATAGGTGAAAATCTGATCAACTTAGATCAACTTCCAGCAAGCGGATTTCGAGTGTCAGCCTTACCTATTAAGATATATAAGGGAGATGGTGCACCGGCGAGGATTATCGCCCTCTTCAACGAAGAATAAAATGCTACGGGTAAAACGGCTCTTTAAGATTTGCTTTTACAGGATATTTTTTTTATAATTAAGAATAGACAAGACGGAATGAATTATAGATCAGGCTTTTGGAATGATTTCAGGATAAACTTTGGGATGAAATATTAATCCCCCATAATTCTCCAAGATTTCGCCAACTATGAATGAATGAGGAGGAAATGCTTATGCGTGTGGCAGGCGTCCAAATTGCGGTTAGTACCGAAACACGTGAGAAAAATATAGAAAAAGCGGTCTATTGGATTCGAGAAGCCGCTCAAAAAGGGGCTAGAATAGTTTGTTTGCAGGAGTTTTTTGCCACCGGAAGCTTCACCTGGAAAAGAGATCCAGCTTATTTTAAATGGGCAGAATCAGTTACAGGGCCAACGGTCAACACAATGAGCTCTTTGGCTGAAGAGCTTGGTATATGGTTGATTGCTCCTATTTTTGAACGAGATGAAATTAAAGGACGTTATTACAACACTGCGGTATTGATTAACGCCGAAGGTAAGATAGCTGGCAAATATAGGAAACAATTCGTTCCATTAAATATTAATACCAACGAAAAATATTACTTTGCCCCCGGTAATTTGGGTTCACCCGTTTTTAAAGTCGAAGATCTGAAAATTGGTATTATTTTGTGTTTTGACCGACATTTTTTTGAGATTCACAGGATCATGGCTCTAAAAGGCGCGGATGTAATTTTTGTCCCCACTTCAACTATAAATGCACCTGGACGTGTCAATGTTTGGGAAGCTGAATTAATTTCCATCGCAGCTAACAATGGCGTGTACGTGGTTGGAGTGAACTCTACTGGCAATGCTGAAAATAAACCTCAGTTTGGCATTAGTATAATTGTTGATCCAATAGGGACAACTATTGTTAAATTAGGCGAGGAGGAAGGAATAGTAATGGCAGATCTTTCTCCGGAGTATGTGGCAGAGGCCAGAGTCCGTTACTTTATTACCAGAGATTATCGACCCGAATTACTAGAAGAGCTGTTGCAACTTTACAAATCTTAAGCCTGAATACTCCTTTTCATGTCTGGCTTATATTCAACATTTTCAACAACATGTTGTATCTATGAATTTTTTTAATAGAGTCGCTAGAATTTTATTATTCATGAATGAATTCATCTTCATGTTTAACTGCAGACATCTGGATCTCAGGGAAATTTCTTTTATCGTCTTGTATAGCAGATCGTGATCATCTATCCCATACCTGATGGTGGATATCCAAGGATGATAGTCTCGCTGGTAACTAACTTGAGTTAGTTGATCTGAAGCAAATCAATTGATATTACCGCAGAATAACAATACAAATTTGTGCTAAAATTAAGGGAGCTTGGAGTCCATGATGCTAGAGCAGAATTTATATCTATTGTCCTCGATGTTTTCTGCCATAAGGAGAGAATGCACTCGCTAATAGGGTCTTCTTGGTCGGATAAGTTTATGAGAAGTTTATTCGACAATCAATAACATAAGAAAAATTGTCATCATAAGCATAGCAGTATTTAGTTGATTAAAAAGAAAAACGAGAAAACAGAGTTTTCTGTGGCCAAAGACTTATTAGATAAAGAAAAGCATGAAATAGATAAAGAAAGCCATTGGGAAGAGGACTGCTTTTTCTGATGAGGAAATCAGATCCATCCTCTCAAGGCTCATGTATCTGAAGAAAGTTTGAGGATATGAGAGTCACAAAAAAAATTGCTGAATTCGTAGTTGACACAGAATTTCAATTTTTCCCGGAGGAGGCGGTGCAATTGAGCAAAAGGCTCTTCATGGATTGCTTGGGGGTTGCCTTGGCAGCAAGTTCCGAGCCGGTTATCCAGAAGCTGACCGGACTCCTTCAAGCCCAGGGAGGCATAAAGGAGGCCCGGGTATGGGGCAAATCTCTTTTCCTTCCTCTTCTCAATGCTGTGATCATCAATGGGACAATGGCTCACGCTTTAGATTTCGATGACTCTGCTTTTTCCCACCCTAGCGCCACCATTTTACCCGTTGCCATAAGCCTAGGTGATAAATTACATCTTTCAGGCCGAGCGGTCTTGGGGGCCATCTTGATTGGCTACGAAATATTTGGGACGCTTTCTGCGTGTACTTCCCAGAAACTACTTCGAGAAAAGGGCTGGCATCCTACTCCGATTTTGGGAACCATAGCCGCCGCAGCCACAGCAGCTAAACTTCTGCGGCTCGAAGACAATGAGGTGTGCATGGCTCTGGGAATTGCTGCTTCCTCAGCCGGAGGGCTCGGCCAGAACTTTGGAACCATGACTAAGCCCTTACATGCTGGCTTCTCCGCTCGCAATGGACTTTTAGCTGCCCAGTTAGCCAGTGAGGGAATCACGGCCGATGACCATATACTTGAGGGAGAGCGTGGGTTCGCCAATGCATTTTTTGGTAAAGAAGGGCATGAAATTGAAAAGATCAGTCAAGTTTTAGGACATCCATATAAGGTGATTTCGCCGGGCATCAATATCAAACCTTACCCATGCTGCCGACGTGCCCATAAAGCTATAGACGCCGCTATCGCCTTGCGACAAGAACTGCAAATTCATGAGGAAGAAATTAAGTCCGTCGAGTGCGATTTACATCTCGATGGCCCAACTTTATATCTTTACCCTCGGACAGGTCTGGAAGGAAAATTTAGTATTGCTTACTGTGTTTCAATCGCTCTTTTAGAAGGAAAAGTAGGACTGGAAGAATTTTCCGACCAGAGGTTCCATGACCCAGTTGTGCAACGACTTATGAAAAAAGTTATCAATTTACGAAAGAAAGAGAAGGGGGAATTGGTCACGGTCAATCTCAAAGACGGCAGAAGCTTTTCTCATTCGGTGATAGTGGCCAAAGGTGATGCGAGGAATAACCCGCTTTCCGACAAAGAAGTCAAGGAAAAATTCAGAGCTTGCGCCAAAAGAGTTCTATCCCCTCAAAACATCTTGCTCGCTGAAGAAAAGATCAGCAGAATGGAGGAGTTGAGCAACTTCCGTCAATTCCTGGACCAGATTATGGGGGTCATCTAACTAGTGTCCATCCGGAAACCCCGGATTTTTGATGCGAGTTGTGATCGGTAC
>CAZTAS010000234.1:0-9671 GCA_964611635.1 uncultured Thermodesulfobacteriota bacterium | reverse complement strand
GCTCAATACATCACGATGGCCAAATCTTATCTTACATCATTTCCTTTGTCCGCCCCTCGGATGGCGCTAGAGGCTACCGCGGAGTACTTGTTGGATCGAGAGTCTTAGGCGCCTCAGAGGACACATTCTGATATAGTCCATTTGGAAAAGGCCCGAAGAAGAGGAAAGCCATGAAGATCACCATTCTGGGGAGCGGAAGAGAAATTGGCGCCACCGCTTTTCTGCTGGAAATTAAGGATCGACGAATTCTTCTGGATGCAGGATTTCATCCACAAAAAGTCGGTGTGGAGGGATTGCCCATCATGGAACCTCTAGATTGCGGAGTGGACGTTATATGCATCACCCACGCCCACCTGGACCATATTGGATCTCTTCCATTGATGGCCAGGGAATTTCCTGAAGCCAGGATCTTTATGAGCTATCCAACGAGAGCTGTGGCCCTCCGCCTACTCCATAATACTGTCAATGTAATGCGATCCCTGAGCGAAAAACATGCCGACATCCCCTGTCAGCTTTTCACCCATGAGGATGTGGATAAACTGGCCGAGAGGATACGGTGCTTCCATTTCGGCATCCCTATTCCACTTGGGCATGGACTGGAGGTAATTGGAATCCACGCGGGTCATGTGCTCGGCGCTTGCGGATACTTGATTCGTAGCAATCACTACCAGATCTTTTATACTGGCGACATCTCCTTTTCGGACCAGGAACTCATACGAGGTGCTGATATGCCAGAGATAGAAGTGGACATCCTTCTCATGGAAAACACATATTCTAATGAACCTTCCACGCCCGAGGATTGTATACATGAAGAGGAGCGTTTTTCCCGAGACATCACCAGGGTGGTAGAACGCGGGGGGTCAGTCCTGATTCCTGTTTTTGCCCTGGGTAAAACTCAAGAGATGCTGGCCAAGGTGTTTCGGCAGCAAGAAACAAGGACAATCCCAAATGTTCCCATATTGGTCTCAGGCCTGGGCCGGGCAATTTCGCGCATTTACCATCGATATCAACGCCACCTCCGGCAGGAGGTTTATCCAAAAATACCCCTGGACCGCATAGGCGAGACCATCGATGGATATTACCGGGGGAATATCAACTTCATTCTGGACCACCCATCTATAATTCTGGCCACTTCAGGCATGGTTGTGGAAGACACGCCTTCCGCCTTCTTCGCGGAAAAAATGATTCGCGATGAACGCCACGCCATTTTCTTTGTTGGTTACGTGGACCCCAATTTGTTGGGACACCGCATCCTGCATGCACAGGTGGGCGATCACGTTGATTTTGGAAACGGACGTTGTGTCCGGGTGCAGTGCCCCCAAATTGACAAGTTCCACTTTACTTCTCACGCATTTCGCCATCAGCTCATCGATTTAGCAAACAGCTTGAACCCTGGACATATTATCCTGATTCACGGAGATGAAGAAGGGGTTCTATGGATGCAATCCAGCCTGGCGAAAAATTTCGATGTCTCGGCCCCTACTCAAGGCGAGACATTAGATCTTTAAAGCGCTGCATCGAGGGTGCTAAAAAATCAATTTTTTTATCACAGCACCCACGGTTTATCTTAGTCGGCTGGATAAAACAACAGGATCATGTGAGTCAGGAAGAGGAAATTCATTGTTCACAGCGCCTCTGGTGGAATGGTAAATTAAACCGAAAATGCCACAATACTTGCTGGCCGACAGTATCCTAATCATTCATTTTCTCTGGGTTCTTTTTCTCACAGCGGGATTTCCCGTTATTTTATTTATGAACTTCTACTGGCTCCGATTGATCCATGCAGGCGGATTGGTTGCGGCTCTGATAATGCAGATATCGCGCACATATTGTCCATTGACCATATTGGAAGAACGAATGTCTCATAATAGCCTCTCTACTGACCCTCCCAAACCATTCCTACTTCGCCTTATAGAAGACTTTATTTATGTTGATTCCCACAACATGTGGATTATATCTTTATTGACCCGCTTATTGCTGGTGTGCGTGGCCCTCTCTTTCTGGCTGCGGCCTCTCCGAAAAAGCAGGAGATGAGCTTCATAATGGAGCTGCTGAGAAAAATACGGGCAGTAAGATGGACATGGGAGGACCTGGGAGAAAAACGACGAAATGTAGCCGTAATGGGCATGATGAGTTTCTTCAACGATACCGCCAGCGAGATGATCTATCCACTTCTTCCAATCTTTCTTTCCACGGTACTTGGTGCAGGACCCGCTGTTTTGGGGCTGATTGAGGGTGTTGCGGAAAGCACGGCATCGTTACTTAAGTTTTTCTCTGGCTATTTATCCGATCGGCTGAAACGGCGAAAGCCCTTAGTCATATACGGCTATGTGGTTTCCAATCTGGTTCGGCCTCTCATCGGTGCGGCCACAGGATGGTACTTAGTGCTAATGCTTAGGTTTGCGGATCGTATGGGAAAGGGTATCCGCACGGCACCTCGCGACTCTTTGCTTTCATCTTCGACATCTCCGGAAAGGATGGGCTTCGTCTTTGGCCTGCAAAGGGCCATGGATCACGCCGGGGCAGTGCTTGGTACCCTGGTGGCTGCACTGCTTCTCTCCACCTTTGCCTTCGGCTACCGCTCAGTGTTTTTTCTCTCCATAATTCCTGGTCTGGCAGTCATTGTATTGTCCACCGCAGCCCTTAAGGAGCTGCCAATGTCAGCTTCCCCAGGCCAAGAACAGGATGCCGTGGGGCTGAGAAACACGTTAAAACTAGGATCTCCATTTCGACGATATCTATTGGCACTCCTTATTTTCCACCTGGGGAACAGCACGGATGCGTTTTTACTCTTGCGTGCTTCCAGCCTGGGTGTCTCTGTTTTACATATCCCTCTCTTATGGATGACCTTTCATATCGTAAAAAGTACCACTTGTTTGCTGGGTGGATGGGCATCTGATCCCTTGGGAAAGCGGAAGCTCATACTGGCCGGGTGGAGCGTATATAGCGCCGTATACCTTGGATTTGCCGTTGCGTCATCTCCAGGCCATGTATGGGCTTTATTTATCATTTACGGAGCCTATTTTGGCCTCACAGAGGGCGCCGAGCGGGCTCTTGTGACTGAAATGACAGAAGATAGCTTGCGAGGCACAGCCTTTGGTTTATTCAACCTGACCGTTGGAGTTGCCGCTTTGCCTGCTTCGGTGCTGTTTGGACTAATCTGGCACTATCTGGGAGCGGAAACAGCTTTTGTTTCCGGCTCGGCATTGGCCCTCGCGGGTGCAATAATTCTTCCAAAGTCAGGTCATTCAAGCAAATATTATAGAGTATAGAGAAATTTGTGCTTGACAAAATCAGAAATGAACTAATATGGTTCATTCATTTTCGTAATTTCCGCCTCGGATTTATGAAATGTAGGGCTCAATCTATAGCCTGATTACTCTGGAAGACTTTTTCAAGTGATCACAATAAAATAGTGGCGTATGGGGAATGCTTTTTCCTGAGAATTTCTTCAATTGATATTCAACCCCCATGTTTTAAGGAGGACAGATAAAATGATCGAAAGTACTGGTCAACTCACAGGGCTTTACAAGGAGGACGTGGAACATTTGCTCCACCCGGTTACACAGCTCAAGAGTCACTCCAAGGAGGGGCCGAGGATTCTGGCAAGAGGAGAGGGAATTTATGTTTTCGACCTTAAGGGCGAACGCTATATCGATGGGTTGGCCGGTCTGTGGAACGTGAGCATCGGGCATCACCGTCCCGAGATGGGCAAAGCAATCCAGCAGCAGGTGGAAAAGCTGGCTTTCGTGCCCACCTTTTTCGGCTTTTCCAACATTCCGGCCATCCAACTGGCCGATAAACTGACCAGCCTGGCACCCGGTAATCTGACAAAAGTGCACTTCACCTCAGGAGGCTCCGAGACCAATGAGACTAACCTGAAGCTGGCTAGATACTATCACAAGCTGATTGGAAAGCCAGGAAAAACCAAGATTATATCGCGGCGGAGGGCCTACCACGGGATTTCCATGGGAGCTCTTAGCGCAACAGGGATTGAAAATTACTGGAAGATGTTCGAGCCGATGGCTCCCGACTTCTTGCACATAACCCCGCCCTACTGCTTCCGGTGCGAGCTTAATTTGAGCTATCCGTCGTGCAACCTTGCTTGCGCCCGGCAGCTTCAGGAAGTCATTGACCGCGAGGGCAGGGACACGGTGGCTGCCTTCATTGGCGAGCCTATTCTGGGGGCCGGCGGCGTTATCGTGCCGCCCGATGATTACTGGCCACTTATTCAGGATATATGTCGACGTGAAGATGTACTGTTGATCATTGACGAGGTCATCACAGGCTTCGGACGAACGGGAAAGTGGTTCTGCTGTGAGCATTACGGCCTCGAACCAGATATGCTAACCCTAGCCAAGGCCATCACAAGTGGTTACATCCCGCTGGGCGCTGCTATGCTCAAAGATGAGATTTACGCCGCCATGCTTGAACACATCCCCCAAGGGATGCCATTTATGCATGGATTCACATATAGCGGCCATCCCGTGGCGTGTGCAGCCTCACTTTGCAATATCGACATCCTAGAACGAGAGGATCTCATTGGCAATGCCATGCGTACCGGGGCATACCTCCAGGAACGCCTCAGAGAGTTTGCACATCTTCCCATTATTGGCGAGATCCGGGGCAAGGGGCTCATTGCGGCCATCGAGTTGGTGAGCGACAAGACGAATCGCTCTCCTTTCACTCCTCCCGGCTCTGGAGGGGCAACAGTGGCCCGCCGGGCCTACGAGATGGGAATGATTTGCCGCGCCGCTGGAGACATCATGGCTTTATCTCCGCCACTGATCATTACGAAACAGCAGGTGGATGATATGGTGGGAATCCTGCGGCAGGCAATTGAGGAGACTATCAAGAATTTGAAAAAATAATCACCAAATTTAACGTCAGAATCTCGATATGACCTGTGTGGGAGTTGAGGGGGTCATCTAAATGATACTTTCCTAGCTGTTGGCATATCGGAAGATCACAGTCATTAGACAGAGCATGGATGTTCCCCCTCAATTTGATGAGCATATTTTACCGATAATCGCTGACCCCGCATATTTATTCTTTCTAAAAGAGGTTTAGTGTCTTTTATTAGTAGTAGTGCAACGGACCGTTAGGTTAATAGCACAACGCATTCTTTATAGGCGAGAATGATCACAGCGATCCTATTTCTCATTTTCGGAGTGTTACTATTTTTCGGGATTCCGATCACGGTTTCTCTCGGTCTCTCTGCCGTTATCGCCATGGTCGTCAGCTCGTGGATGGGCCATATGACCGCGGGGATAACGTTCCTGGTGCAGGGGATGTTTACAGCCTTCGATTCCTTCCCTATCATGGCCGTTCCCATGTTCATGTTAGCCGGCGAAATGATGAATCAGGGGGGAGCATCCAGGAGGTTGATCAATCTGGCCAGTGTGTTGGTGGGTCGATTGCCGGGAGGATTGGCTTATATCGCTATCGTGTCCTGCATGTTCTTTGCCTGCATCTCCGGCTCTGGTCCAGCAGATGTGGCTGCCATCGGGACGGTCATGATACCGCAGATGGTGCGTTACGGATACCACCGGGGTTACTCCGCAGTCTGCATTGGCGCCGGTGGAACACTGGGAATACTAATTCCACCCAGCATCCCAGCTGTCATTTACGGCATCGTTACCGCCACATCCATTGGAAAGCTTTTCATAGCCGGCTTATTGCCTGGTATCATGACCGGCCTAGCTCTGATGGTCACAAGCTACTTCATTTTCGGACGAAAGATGCGCAAATTTGTTCCAACGCCAGAGAGTCATGCTGATTCCACTTACCACATAACGGAGAAGGACCAACTGATCGCACCCAAGCTGAGCGTATTACGTGCACTTTACGAGGCCAAGTACGCCATCGGCATGCCCGTCCTGATCCTGGGAGGAATTTACACGGGCGTGTTTACACCTACAGAGGCGGCAACAGTGGCCGTGGTTTACGGGCTTGTGGTGACCATGTTCCTGGACAAAGAGCTCAAACCCCGCCAACTCATTGATGTGTTGCTCCGGGCAAGCTTGGTCTCAGGTATAGTTCTGATTCTCATCGGCACCGCCCTTCTATTCGGCAAGATCTTAACTCTCGAACACTTTCAGGCAACCATCGCCAACCTCATTTTGAGCCTCTCGTCCAATAAATACGTGATCCTGACTTTGATTCTGATTTTTCTGATCGTCCTGGGAATGTTCATGGAGACCCTGGCAGCGATTATCCTTTTCGGCCCCATGCTGCTGAAGATTGTGATTCCATTGGGAATTGACCCTATTCACTTCGGGATCATCATGATCCTGGCCTCAGAGGTGGGCTTCATGACTCCGCCCATCGGCGAGCACCTGTTCATCGTAGCTTCCATTTCGGGTATTCCTGTTGAAAGCACGATCCGATATGCCCTGCCATTTGTGCTCACGCTGATCATTTCCATGGTGATCATAACGTTTGTTCCTGCAGTAACGATGTTTCTCCCCAATTTGTTATATGATTAACGCAAAGGGAATATATCGTTGAAGAACGTGAAAAGAAGCTTCTTATGGTTGGAAGAGCATTTCGAGGAGATATTCCTGGTGCTCACCCTGAGCGCTATGACCATTTTGATTTTCAGTCAGACTTTTTTGAGGTTCTCCATCCGTAAAACCCCTTCATGGACCCAGGAGCTTGCGCAGTTCTTCCAGGTCTATTTTGTATACCTCGGGGCAAGTTATGCTATAATAAAAAATGCCCATATCCGAATCACCTTTGTGGGCAAGGTGCTACCATCGTTTCTGCATAAAAGTTTTGAAATCATAGGTCATCTTTGTTTTATTGCGTTTTGCTTTATTCTGATTTATTGGGGCATTCCGCTTTGCAATGATATCAGAAACTTCAACCAGGTCTCCGCGGCAATGCGGCTGCCCATGTACATTCCTTACCTTGCTCTCCCGCTGGGAGGAATCATTATGATTTTTCGACTGATTCAGAAGGTCTTTGAGACGTTTTCAAAAACAGATCAACCCCATTCAAGAGATTTTTGACGTGATAACAGGATGTACGGATGATGGAGGATAAAGGTTAAAGGATAAAGGTGGGAGGATCTGGGAAAATTCCTTTTTCCTTTATCCTCTTAATATCCTGTAATCCTGTCAAAATTTCAAACATTTAATTGATAGAGGACAAAAGCGGGCATGTCGGATGCTTTTTTTGCCCCCATTAAATGGGAAAAGGAGGATAGAAAATGAATAAATTATCAAGGGCTTTTATTTTTTTGATATTGGCACTGTGTCTAGTGATAGCTCTTCCGACGGGCGCCGACGCTGCAAAATACCTGATCCGTGCTGCGACGGTCTTGATTGATGAATCTCCCACGGCCAAATGTCTTTTCATGTTCCGGGACATCGTGGAGTCGCAGACATGGGGCGATGTAGAGGTTCAGGTTTTCACGGGAGGCAAGCTGGGTGACGAGCGGCCCAACATTGAAGCGATTCAACTGAACAACATACAGGTGGCCACCCCGTCGGTAGGCGTGCTGGCTAACTTCAGCAACGAGGTCCGAGTCATCAACCTCCCGTTCCTTTTGACCAACCAGCAGGTGGCCTTCAGAGTCCTGGAAGAGGACCCCATCGGTAAAAAGATACTGGCCGGGCTTTCCAAAATCGGGATCACCGGTCTTGGCTTTACCGATTATGGAATGCGGAACCTTACGAGCAAAAAGGAAATTAAGACCCTGGCTGACCTAAAGGGCATGAAGGTCAGAACCATGAAGGTTCCGGATCATTTGAACCTTTGGAGATCGCTGGGCACAAACCCGACCCCAATAGCGTGGTCCGAGGTGTATACTGCCCTTCAACAGGGTGTGGTGGACGGACAGGAGAACCCCTTCGAGACGATCTACCTGACCAAGTTCTTCGAAGTCCAGAAGTATATCACGGTGGTTGGCCACATCTATGACGTCCAGCCGGTCATCATGTCCAAGAAGTTTTATGACAGTCTACCTCCAAACTACCAGAAAATCATGTATATGGCAGCGGATATCGCAACGAAGTACAACTGGTATCTCACTGGCAAGCAAAACCTGATGTACAAGGAAAAATGCGAGAAAGCAGGTATGAAGGTGAATTATTTTTCAGAGGCGGATATGGCCAAAAGCCGCGAACTCAATAAGCCCCTTTTTGACCAGATTCGGAAGGTTGCCGGGAATGCGCTTGTGAACGAATATATAGCCGCCGTTGAGAAGGCGAAAAAAGAACTCAAATAGTTCGCTCACGTCCCCTGGTTTTGCGTGTGTTAAAAGCATCCGACTTTGCCCTTATTTATCCACTAATAGGGGATGGTTTTCATCGAATCCATCCCCCTCAAGCCTGAAGATCATCTTCTCAATCATCCCTCCCTCCCCCGTGAGGGTGTCGATAAACTCTTAAGACTACGGGCGCCTTGTCCATAACCTATTGATTTTAATGGTCCCGAAAATTGATATACTCCGAAAAAGGTAATTTTTCGACACCCTGCCGTTCAGGGGGAAGGGAGGAAAGAGGGGGGATTGGGGAGCGCTATGGAGCTCCCTCACCCTGACCCTTTACCCCTCCGGCTGGGGCGAGGGGACAGTAATTCAATGTATGGCGTGCACAACTTACCTCCTTGGCCTAAGGCATTTTCTAACTAATTCTCATGCAGGTGCTGCAACCGCAGAGCATGAAAATTGGTGTGTATTATCTCATAGGGGCGGGGTTTATATCCTCCCGAATCTCTTGTTTCATTTCAAACTCTTGAGGAAATTTTCTACGTAAATTACAGCAGCTTGTTGAAAGCCAAAGCTCCCCCACAATTCCCCCACACCTCATGGAGGAGTGATTATGCAATGGGAAGATCGGCACCCCCTCGAAGCGAGCCATGGCCGTTCATATATCTGGTAAAGAAAGTGAAATATGCAGGAAAAATTAATAAAAAATCATACATTTACTGCACTGTTTTTGGTTTGATTTTTCTTGACAATTAATTTTTAGACAGTTATGATTTTTTATAAAATGTATTGAAAGAATTTAAAGACAGTAAATTCTGGGCAAAGATGGAAAGGATTAATTTTTCAACAAAATATGATCCCGCTATTTCATTACTGAGAAGCGGGGTTTTTTTGTTGGGCAAAGGAGGGACACCATGAAAAAGATAATCTGTTTACTTTCCATTCTCGTTGTGCTGATCTTCTCTATGAATGCTTTTGGTGCTGACGCCATTTTCCCTGATGAAAGTATTATGGTTAGCATACCATCGCATGAATTGGATAATATCCACCACGCAGTTGGTACGATATCTCCACTATTTAATTTGATATATGCTATTTATCAGCAGAACGGAAATCTGGGAAGCATTTGGTTTAATAATATGGAAGTGAGACAAATTTATTTTGAATGGAGAGGAGGAGATGTTTTCGACGTTTACTTTTTTACTCCAACCGGTATTTTTGGTGGTTGGGGGTGGGAATATGCAATGACGCTATCCAGGGTAAGTCAGCAAGATAAAGGCTCAAGTTTGTATAAAACAGATCAAGATCCCCTGTTGCTAGATTTGTTGAACAAAGCATTCCCGGAATAGAAAACCCGGGGCATAACGGCCGTGTAAACACGCGTTCGAGTGGTGACTATAAAGAAGTCAACTACCACCCCTAAAAGGGGTGGCTTGTGGATGACCCTAAAAGGGTC
>CAZTAS010000233.1:0-9725 GCA_964611635.1 uncultured Thermodesulfobacteriota bacterium | reverse complement strand
AAGATCCGGACGTGACAGTCTCCCGTCATCCGGCTCTTATCATCCAGCCGCCATCTTCGAGCGACCTTGCCTTACCCCCTGGCTCCTCCCATTACTGGTTGACCAAGCAATAAGGCCAGATGATCCAACCCCTTCGCTCCATCCCCATTACAGAGACTTCTACACTACTACGAGTTGGTCCGCCCCCGTGCTCCGCCTCGGTACTCTCGCCCTGGTGGGTCCTCCACTTAAGCTTCTCCCTTTCCATCGGAACGACAGGTTCCCACGTTCCACACAAGAGCCTTGCTCAGGTTCACGCCATCTCTATGCCGGACGCCATCCAGGCAGTAAGCAGGCTCCCCCTGGACTCTTCCTGGAGTAGTGAAAGCCCCCCAGTTTAGACGTCATCCTTTTGTTTTCGACACCTCATCAATGGTTCACTTGCGCTCGTCTCCCTGAACCTCACCTGACACGATCTTCTGCCATGCCTTTTCCTTAACGCTCACCACCCTGGCATTTGACCATAGCAGCTTAAGGTGGTTTGGAACCTGCTCCTGTAAACCGGTTCCGCGGGGCCTACCCTCATCTCTTGTGCAGCCTCGTGGCGCACTTTCACCAACAACTATTCAGATATTCCAAGACTCACAAATTGACGATTACTGATTGAACTATGCACAATGGTTTTAGGTTAAACGAGTTTATGCACCTCGTCCAAATGAATTTATGAATATCATATCCCAACTTCTTCAAGGTCTTGAAAATAGCGGTTATATCCTAGATATAGCGACTTTCAACCAGCCGTTGCAGGCCACAACATACGGGGCATGGAAAAGGCGGAGCCTATCTGACCCCGCCTGACCACTCTGGCTCTTAAATCATTAATCCCCGTCTGTTATGTAGATGATCTCCCCCGTGTATGGATCGACGGCTGTACACCTTCTACCTGACTCTAATGGGCACTTGTCGCATGCGTCTCCTCTTCCATCGCCGTCTGTGTCGGCTTGGACGCCGTTATCCATTAGCCTAATTGGGTTAAACACTTTTTTGCAGTTATCCCGATTGTCGAAGATGCCATCCCCATCCCGGTCACTTCTCGATGCCGGTCCCCTTTCAGTGGTGCCATCGTACTCTCCAGTTCTAAACGGAATACATGTTGGCTCGTCCATCGGTTCCTCACAAAAGAAGAGAGGATATGAATCGACATTATCAGCTATCAAGGCGCCTAAAGACAGCGGGTCTAAACCAAAAAGTAAAAGCCACCAAGTCTCTCGTAGAGGGCATGCCAATTTATCCACACCACAAACGTCCAGAGGCTCGCAAAGAGGAGGAAAACCATAATCTGGCGCGACAATGTCGTGTAGGGATGGAGGTAATGACTCTAACAATCCAGCATCTCCATAAAGTGCAACACTTCCAACATACTTTGGACCACCTACAAGAGGAAATGGTAACGAAGACCTGCGCATAACAAGAACAGTACTTGTAGGATCTGCTTCAATGACCGCACGGTATGGATTTTCTTTTCCACTACCATCATATATTGCAATATCTCCAAAAAGCCCCGGTGCTAAGGAGCCAATTCTATCCTCAACATGAAAAGTTAGGGCAGGATTATAAGTAACCATCAACCATAATTCTTTATCACTAAATGCACTATTAAAGTACTTCTTGTTTAATTCATTTGCGCAGACAAGCTCACGTCCAAGATTCATGGAACCCGATGGTGTCCAATCAGTGCTCAATGAAATCAATACGCCCTGGTTTTTCAGCATGCTCACCGGCGCAGTATTTCCATATAATGACATGTTTGACCTGGGGGACCAAATTAATGAAGCCCTATCCTGTGCCAGGGTATTTCCATCATAGGCATCCAATGCAATTCCATGAATCATGGCAAAACTGTCATCAACTAAATCAGCACCGTTGTTGTCAGTAGAACTCAGACAAGCGAACTCATTATGCGCAGCAGCATTAACACCCTCTGCAACGTGCGGTACATACACCTCTGTATCAGGAAATTTGAGCCTGCCAAGGTACGGATACAATGAACAGTCGCCTTCGTTCTGGATGTAGTCGTCAGGGTTCTCAAGCGGAAAAGTGTCCGAATCAATAACCGTTGGTGCTTCGGAAAAAACATCCCATAAGAGATCATCAAGGAAGGGCCAATAACCGTAAATATCAAGGTTGCGTAGAAAACCTATTTCTCCACCGGCGCCTGCAATAGATGTGGTACCCACCATGGCTTGCCGGAGTTCAGTCCATGTTACTTTCTCCTGAGTAGAATCCGACTCAGCAGTTAGATCTGGATCTGATCTCCAATCATTTCGATGATCGTACCGTTCATCTGTCGCTGGAAAAGGGTAATTGTGGTTATAATACAAATGATCGTGTGCATTAATGAGTCCTGGAGAAACAACACCTTCTGCACATTCAATTGTTGTCGCCCCGGCTGCTATTGCATCAAGTTCCTCTGGTCTGTCCGCACTGCATCCCACATAACGAATCAGTCCAGTTGCATCAACAAGGACTTCTCCACCCAGGTAAATCGTGTCAACAGCCAGCACATCCCCTTTTATAAGCAAAGAACTGTCTCCTGTGTCTCCTGATGTGCAATCACAGACTCTACCTGCCGTTGGCGGTGGAAGTGCTTCACAGAAAACCACAGGTCGAGCAGAAGCTGCATTCATGGAACCGATAACAAGGGAAAAAACCAAAACTGGAAATAAATTCTTAATCATCTTGTTTGTCTCCTTTCTACATTTAGTCATATCATAGTCTGGGTTGAACTCCTTGTCAATAAAATTACCAATTCCACCGAAAACAACCGCAAATAGAAGTAAAAACCTTTTGACTCCATTACTAAAAATCAAACAGAAAAATCCGATGTAACTCACTAAAATCAATAGAAAAATCGGCATTTGCCAATATCTGGACTTTCCAAGACAGTGGGATATCAAAAAAAAATCAATTATATATCTAGTTAACCATTTGTCAAGCAATAAAATTTTACAGGATATTCTTTTATGAAACATGGGTAACACTCCAGGAGTTATATTAAAAAAAGGATATTATATCCAAACTCTGGTTTTTCAAGACGACCATGCCACTTGAGCGTTCCGTTATAATCGCATCTACGATTTCGCGTCGGGTGATCTGAGAGCTTTAGCTCACAAAAGCCAAGGCCCCATCGAGATGGCGTCTGGGTCTAACCAGTCAGAGCAGAACCACAACTAAAAAATATCTAATTCATTAATTTGAGCAGATTGTCTTAAGGCCCACGTACATAATTACTATTAAAATCCTGGATATTCCATGCCTCGTGAGGATTACGATATGAAACTTATGTTTTTCTGTGAAATCCGCAATTCAATGCTTTCAGGAAGTAATGAATTCCGGAAACAGCATACCTATTCTTGCTTTAGCATTGCCTTTCGCCCCGGTTTCAGCCTTCGGATCACTTGGCCGGTGGCTGTATCCACACGATCAAGGAAGCCCTCCCCTCCAGGTGGCTTCCCCGCGCGCTCTTGGCACCGAAAAAGTCCCACCTTCTCCAGCTTGCCAGTGGGCCTCCTGACGACGATTGGTGTCTCCATCAACGACGTGACGCAGCGGACGTGGAGACTCATGTATTCTGAGGTTATGACTTCAATGAAGATGAGAGCGTGTAAGAGTGAAAGAAGTAATACACGGTGGTTCTGGAGCTTGGCGCCCTCCATATAATGAGTGGAGTTTCACCGGATACAGTAATGATATTCAAATCTTCGGTCTGAAGATATATAACCAATCTATGGCAGAAAAATAAGCAGATGTCAAGAAAAAATGCAAAAGGAACATGTGCAGCCGCATATCTGCCATCGATCGGTTCCAGTAGAGATACCATCAAGCTCATCGTTTTCTTCTTAGGTTGTATTCCTGGACAGAAGCCGAAACACGGCCCGCATGACATAACGAGCATCTTCTTCTAGGATCGAGTAAGGCATCTCGTTCCTGATAATCGATTGGTATATGATGGTTCCTTTAGAATACGGTCTGCGAAAGTGATGGATCAGATTGCGCCATTTGCGAGCACTGTCAAGTTTGTCGAATTCCGCATGGTTGAGGTACCCGTGATCCACTGCTTCTCTGAGTAAGTCGGAGATTTTCGCTCGTTCGAGGTTGGACCTTCCGGCACCATAAAAGAGAGCCGCAATAGTGTGCTCGATATACGCCATGCCCAGTACAATCGCAGCCATGAACTGGCCATAGACATAGCAGTACCGCGCTTCCTCAAACAGATGTTTGGCGATCCACCCTCCGGGAAAGGAAAGATGTTCAGCTAAAGGCATCAGCCCAGCTAGCCACCTCAGCCTAGCCAAGCGGTCTTCTCGACAAATAGAATCCTCTCGATAGAGCCATTGCTGCGCTTGCAAGTTGCCCATCACTTGGCACCCTAAGAAAAATTCTGATTTATATCCCCAACAAATTCCTCCATTCCCACATGGCGAGGCTCAGTAAGGCCCTCTGTCATGCTTCCTGACCTTCTATAAGCTGGTTGATTTTTTGTTTCCATTGTTCAGGATCGGAGATCCCTAAAAAGCCAATTTCTACCCCTCCTGTTGCGGCTGATGCAAACAGGAGATCCCCCAGGCCCAGAAGCCGCTGCATTATCCCCTGATTCAACTGGATATTCCGAATGTTTTTGATGTGAATTTCGCTCGTTTGTTTTGAGATGATCCCTTTCCGCATTTCAAGCCGCTGATTGGTAATGGTGTATTTATGGGATATCTGCTTCAATTTTGGAATAAAAATGCAAAGTAGAAACAGCACAAGAAATGGGAGAAATAAATATCTTTCGCCAGAGGCATAGGTAATTATTACTAACAACAGAAAAATCACCGAGATGAAATACCATGTCAAAAAATTTTTCAAGGAAGGCCGAAGCGTTGCGACTTGTTCCTCTTGCATAATGTGTCTCCTTTACGGTAAGAAAACAAAAAGCAAGCCTCCTAATAGAAACCTGCTTTTTATTTCGTATGATCACTCATGGAATTCTGGGGACATCATATCTATTCTTTCTTTTGCTTTGCCTTTCGCCCAGGTCTAAGCCTTTGCAGAACTCGGCCGGTGGCTGTCTCCACAAGATTAAGGAAGCCCTCACCTCCGGGTGGCCTCCCCGTGCGCTCGTGGGACCGAAGGAGCCTCACCTCCTCCAGCTTGCCAGTGGGCATCCTGACGACGATGGTTGTCTCCGTCAACGACGCGGCGCAGCGGACGTGGAGGCTCAGGTATTCGGAGGTTATGACTGCAAGGAAGATGAGAGCATGGAGGAGTAAGCACGGTGGTTCTAGAGCTTGGCGCCCTCCATATAATGAGCGGGGTTCCACATGATACATTAATGATATTCAACTTTTCGGTCTGAAGATCCATATCCAATCTATGCCAGAAAAATAAGCAGGCGTCAACAAAAAAATGCAAAAAGTGCATCCGCAACCGCATATCGGCCAGCGATCGGTTCCAGAAGCGCCCGGCAAGGGTGAAAAGTGGAAAAGTAACCTATCATGAGCCAGGCTCGACGATGTCCGGCTTATTTATTCTTCATAAGATATTCTTGATCTTTAATTATCCTGTCATAAGGGATGCCTTTTGCAAGATGAACTGCCACCTCATTGGTGTGGATTCGTATAATTTCCCCTTCTATAGTTAATGATTCACCGTCATGAAAGATTATCGTTGCACTTACTTTGCTTCCAAGGTAGAATCTGATTCCATGTTCAGAAATCTCCGTGACATCAACCTCTTTTTCATCGATTATTAGCTTTGGTCTTTCAGTATATGGGTAGTAAACCCTAAGATATTCCCTTCTTTCCGTACCGGTATAATTCATTTTCGTCTCCATAATCCTCCCCCTTTTCCCCTGGCCTCAGATTCATAGGCCAAAAGGCCCACAAATCTTACACATACATATCCCCGATCAATCGCCTCCCGCCTTGAATTGAAATAGACCCTCTTCCCCGGTGATATCTTCTTGGTCCACCAGCAGGTCGGGTAATGGAACTTGTGAGATCACCTGCTTAGTGCAGTTCGATCTCCCTGAATTCCTCACTGTAAGGACGTGGCGCAAGGAAGCCCGCCATTAGGGGTTAATGGCGTCAAACAATCCCTCTTTGGCATAAGTTCCTGCAATAAAGGCTACGTCGGTCGCGAGTTGATGGGGCGAATACATTGTCGTTCTTATTAGCCAGCCCTTTCCATGGACCACTGCTTGCTCGGTTATTGTTCGAATATTCGTAGTATCGTCATAAGAGTCTTCAATTAGTTCATAATCTAATTGCATTGTTCTCACCGCCTTCGTTTTTAGGTCGTTTCTCCAGGTTTACTCTGCGAGATAATCCCTATCCCTACTGAATCCTCAGCATCCCCTCGGCGGGGGAGAGATCCTGGACTATCCTCCTCAGATCTCAGCGTCATCAAATGCCCGCTTGACATCTGGTGACAATTTCAGGCATTCTTCTAGAATAACAAGAGAGCTCTCGAGTAGTCTTTTCGTTCGATTTTTATCCTCATGTAACGCTGCATTATGTTTTCCACCGTGAAATAAATTGTTCCTGACACACCTAACCATTCTCAGCAGAAAATCCACCTCAGATTCACTTATCGCCTTGGATTGGGGTTCCCAAGCAAGTTTTCCGTTTATCACCACTTGTTTTTGGGGTGGATGTGTCAAGATGCAGTCGCAAGCTTTAAAGAGGTCATCGCTCGCGTTTTTGTTGAAATGCTTTTTCAAGGAAGACGCGAAACAATCCCAATCCGCTTGCGCAACAACAGTCTTTGCCTCTTTGCATCGCCTAACCAACTCTTGCTGTTTGTTTCGCAAAAATCCCTCGGCTTTTAACGCGAATTCGAAGCGTGAAAAAACAGAAAAGAACCTAAAAAGAAGCTCTCTGCCAGTTGTTGTTTTGCCTAAATATTGCATTTTAGTTACTACCCATGAATAGGCGTACCCCACCTCGCGCTTGTCCCGGAGTCGGTGTCCGCCTGGTCGAGGATTGCCACAAGTATATCACATTCCTGAATCTTCTTGATATTCTTTTTTAAAGACGTGCTCTGCATGGTCATGGCCTGAGGAGATCTCTTGTGGCATAATAGCCTTGATTCCCCGCCGACGCAGCATATCGGCCAGCGAGCGGTTCCAGGTGCGCTCCGAAAGGGTGAAGAGGGGGCCTGAGAGGTAAATGATCATTACTTGTTAAGGTCTCTTTTATCGGGAGAAAGTTGTTTAAATTCATCTAGTAGGCAGCTAGCCTCCAAATATTTTGTATCAAAAACTTTGTCAAACAATTCTAAAATATCTAATGATATACTACAAGAATATAGAATCTCATTTTTGATGGGCCATGATGATTTAGGATCTACATCTATCAAAATCCCATCTTCTCTTTCATCCACATATTTATCTAAGCTAATGATTTTGCTATGAACGAAGTCGCTTTGCATATCATAAGCCAATATGTAAATTTCATCAAGACCTACTTCTTCTGCCATTTGTGTAATAGTTTTATTTATCCAAGATAATTCGTGCTTAGGATAATTATCCTTCACCCTATTATATTTGACCATAATTTCGTTTATTCGTTCCTTAATATTAGTTTCTCAATTTCGACCCCATATTTTTTTTGCTTTTTTAATTTTTCTTTTAGCACTCACATGCCGATATTCTGAGTAGAGGTTTGCATATTTTTCAGGATCTTTTCGTATGTATTTAAGTGTAACAAGGATTTCAATCAATGATCGCAAAAGGATCGATGCATCTTCAATATACCCACTATTCAACAAACATTGAATAGCTCGTAGGGTTTTTAATCCCTTCATCGAGAGGATATTAACTACATTTTTATATAACAATTCATTTTCATTCCTACCATCAATCTGCTTTATACTTGTAAAAGCTTTATACAACGTATCGCCAACTTCATTTAAAAATTGAAAGTATTTAAAGAGATCGGGAAATTGTTTGATAGCAGAATAGGATGGATGAGGTATATCGTCATATTTATTCATTGTTGAATCTCCTGAAACTAATCAAGCTAATCAAAACTCATTTATGCGTCGTAATTCCAGGGACAACATACCAATTTCTCAGGTTCAACGACCACCAACCGCGGGCTCTGACCGGGAAAAAAGCGAAGCGAGGACAAAATAGATATGATGTCCCCAAAATTAGAAATAGGGTCCTTGCGATGCTATAAAATCCTATCATAATTCCGATCAAAGGGATCATTTATATCCCCAACAAATTCCTCCAACCCCAGACGACTCCCATTCGATTCATTAGCTCAATCCCGATTTTTGCCGTGTTGTATGGCTTTCTGCAAATCTTCTACAAGTTCTCTCCCGCTATCCTTGTATTCTCCGCACCAATTAATTCTTGCAACCAGGGGCCAGCGTCCGAAATATTCACCAGTCACCTCGAATACAGCGGTTGTTTCATCATCCAATAGAATAGTCGGCGGATTTCTTTTGCAGAGCCCCACACCTTTTTCTGTAGCCTCGAAATATCGGCAGGTTGCGCAATTATGAGCCATAAGGTCTTCCTCTTCAGCCTGGTTACCTGGCCTAAGACAATTGAGATCGTTAAACAGTGGCGGGCAGCCAGCTATTTATTGAGTTCACTTGTGAGCCTTTTAATCTCTTCCTTTGCCCCGATCAACTCTTTAGTTGTTAATCTCAGACGATCAGCCAAGACTTCGGCAAATACTCGGTACAAAATACTGCTTAAGGTAACTTTATAATTGTCCGATACCTTGTCATCAAAAGAGATATCCATTGCTAGGCAAACTGTCTCCTCCATGGCATATACGGAAGCTGATCTCGGCGAGCCAAGTATTGCACCCATTTCACCAAAAATGTCTCCTTTACGTTTCAGGACACTGATTTCTTTACCTTCTTTTACTATTTTCACTTGTCCAGAGATAAGAAAATATATCCAGCTATCATAGTTACCTTCTTCAATGATCAGCTCCCCTATTTTATATTTCCATATCCTGCTAAATTTCAATATCTCATTGAGGGCCTGAACACCAAAAGATTTTAGAATAGGTAATTCTCTCAGGTTGCGTATAATCTCCATGTTATCTCGTAATAAAGTTGTGTCAATCATTTGTTTCCCTCCCAGAAAATATGATCACTCCATCCCCATATCAAACGGCCATTGAAAATGATTGAGTGGTGCAAAAGAAGTTATCATCAGCAGATTCGGAGCCTATTATCGAAAGCGAAGCGAGAATAAGGAGTATACGGAGTGCATGATTTATTCTTTTGGTTTCTCTACTTCTATTTTTTTCTTTTCCTGTCGTTTAATTATATGATTGAGACAACAGTAAATCGCAAATATCAGACAGGCAACGGTGAAACCCAAATACGCTTGTGGCCCGTTCCCGAGAATCAGCACCCCGCTTTGGAATTCCTGGGACATCATACCTATTCTTGCTTTTTCCTCGCCTTTCGCCCCGGTTTAAGCTAAGCCTTTTAAGAACTCGGCTGGTGGCTGTCTCCACACGATCAAGGAAGACCTCACCTCCAGGTGGCTTCCCCATGCGCTCTTGGGACCGAAGGAGCCTCACCTTCTCCAGCTTGCAATTGGGTATTCTGACGACTTATTGGTATCTCCATCAACGACACGGGCGCAGCGGACTCAGAGACTCAGGTATTCGTTGGTTATGACTGCAAGGAAGATGAGAGCATGGAGGAGTAAGCACGGTGGTTCTAGA
>CAZTAS010000232.1:0-9814 GCA_964611635.1 uncultured Thermodesulfobacteriota bacterium | reverse complement strand
TGATCCGACGTGGAGGTCTCTTTAAAAAGCCGCCTAACCTTCCCTCATTCCATGGAACGGCCTTCGACCCGAGCTCAGGCCGAGGGGCAGATTAGTGGTGAAATTCTTCACGGGATAGCCCCAGAGGACGTCCTTCTTTGCTCCCCACAGCCTATCTACCTTTTCCATAGTTTTATTAGATGCCCGGGGGCGTAGCGCGAGCTTCGGAAATATTTCTGTGAGGCGGCTTGAGAAAGAGACCTCCACGCCGGACTTTAATAGCCTTCAAAGAAAATGTTACGCTCAATCAGAATCAAAGTTCCACGATCTGGGAAAATTTCATCCTTATTTTGGTAATTATTTCCGAGTCCAGAACAGATTCATGATTATCTCTCCATTCTTGAAGTCGGGCATTGGCTCGGCTAAAAAGCGTCGGTCGATTGCTGCCTTCCCACTGGTCAAAATTGTTCCGAACAGCCAACTGAGGATAGAAATACTCTTGAAACATATACTCAACCGTATGATCCTCGGTTACGAAACTACCACCCGGACCGATCTTCTCAATACATGAGAGACCCATGGTATCTTCGTTAACATCAATACCGGCAATGATTCGTCGAACCATACCCAGGATTTCATCATCGATAACATATTGCTCATAAGAGATGGTGTTGCCTGAATCCAGCATCCCGGCCGCTAGGTGAATGTAATCTGCCCCGGTTAAACCCGCCAGCAGGCACGAAATCGCTTTTTCCAGACCGGCCTGAAGATCCGAACTCTTGGATTCCGTCAGTCCGGCTGAGGCATAGATGGGAAGGTGATACAATTTGGCCAGCCGCACTGCAGCAGCATTCATCATAGCTGCTTCAGCCGAACCCGTTGTCAGGTTCATGTTTCGCAAGTCCATGGCCATGGGCACTGCCCCATACATGATCTTCGCCCCAGGAGAGAAGAACTGGCTCAAGGCCAAACCGGCCAGGGCTTCTGCATGCATTTGAACCAAAGCACCGGCTAGACTGACTGGCGCGGTGACTCCGGCAATGGGAGCCGGAGCGAACGTGAGGGGAATGCCCTGGACAGAGCAGAATTCAAGAATCTGTAGAGTTGTTCTGTCCACCGTGAGTGGACTGATGGGATTTGTAATAATGGATACAAAGGGCTTTTCCCTAAATTTTTTTTCTCCCCCTGCCAGAAAAGAGACCAATCCCCAGACCTGTTTGACCCCGTCTAGAGTGTCGCAGCCTCCCATAACATGTTTAGTCGTGTAATTTAGAGCGTAAAAGAAGTCATTCAGATGATAATACTCGGGATCCAGATCGTGTGCCTGGCAGGCAATGATATAGAAGTTTATATGCTCCAAGTCATTAACTAAGTTGGCTGTTTGGGCAATATCCTTAAGAACGGTTGGGTGATATTCTCCTGTAACCGTATCCAACACCTGGAAGACCCGGCCGCCATTTCCAAAATAGACATTGCCCGCACCTAAATCCAGGTCATGCTCACCGTCACGGGAATAGAGGGTAAATTGGACGGGCGCCTTACTGAGGGTTTGATCCAAGAACGCCTTTGGAAATCGTACGGTCTGGGAATCAAGGTCTACCTGGCAACCAGAAGCCTTCAGCCTTTCAAGAAACGCTTGGTCTAAGATCTTCAATCCCACGCGTTCGAGGATGCGTCGGCCCGTTAGATCAATATCCCGAATCTTATCTTCAGAAAGTAGCATTATAGATGAAAACTCGTTAGCTCATATTCAATGTATATAACTGTTATACGGGCAGACTATTGAGGACAGTGTCAATATGTTTCATGACTTCATCATCTTTGGGTGTCGGCTCATGTGTCTCAAGAGTCCTTTTGGCTTCGGCCCGGCATCGCTGATAGAAATCCTGTGAACCTTCAGCCTCCCATGCATCATACCGGGATCGGTCTAAAAGGTTGGGCAGAAAAAGCGCTTTTTCAAAATGTTCGAAAGTATGATCATCCGTCAGGAATATGCCTTTGGGACCCGCATCACGGACACGTTGGAGTGCTTCAATAGCCAAGGTGTCCTTGGTTACCGGAATCCCTTTTGTAAAGAACCGGGCCATGGCGATTAACTCGTTTGCCATGGTCACCATCTCCAATGAGGACGTGTTGCCGTATTCAAGGTATCCAACATCATGAACCAGATTACATCGAGACAGAATGGCCGTGATAATGGAGAACATAGCCTCAGCCCCGGCTTGCGCATCCATGATTTTCGAGTCTGATGCGCCGGCAAAAGACCAGATAGGCAGGCCATAGATCTCATCCCGCATATCAGCCAGAGCGGCCTGTGTCAGACTCCACTCCGGGCACCCATAGGATACAACAGTGGATTTCATATCCAGGGCGCTCACATTGGGTCCGAAGAGGAATGGTGCCCCTTTTAAAGTCAATTGATGCACAATGAGGCCAACCAGGTTTTCTGCGATGCCCATGGCCATGGCACCGGCTAGGGTTACCGGTGCCCCGCTTCCCGCATTGGACCCGGAAGGCAGACATACAGGAATGCCCTTTTGGGCACAGAAAATGAGACGATCCATAACGTGTTTTGGAAATCGGAGAGGGCTAATGGCTTCCGAGTAATTGAGAAGGAAGGGCCTGTTTCTCAGCTCTTCCTCGCCCCCGGCTATGATACTGGCAATCTCGTGGATTTTGGTGATATCTTCCATTCGATCAGCAATAAAGACTAATGGTTTATTGGTGTTTTTGATCATCTCTGCAAAAGCGTAAACATAGACATAATCGACGTTTAGAACGTCATTTGGATTTCCCATGGACATGGCAAAGGAAAGATTTTCTAAGCCGTCAACCAATGTGGCGAAATGTGCGATATCTTTCAGAACCGTCCGGCGACGCTCACCTGTCTCCAAATCCACTGTGAAAGTGGTGTCAGAGCCTGTTCCAAAGTAAACATGTTGATCCTGCAGGTACATGGCAGGATCACCCTGTTGCGTGTACAGGCGGATCTGCCGAGGTGCGGAACGGATCGCATCTTCAGCAAGGTATGCAGGCAACCTGATCCAGTCTTGATCATATACATGTCCTCCCGCGTCAGCCAGCATCTCCAGAGCTCCTGGATGTTCCATTTTTATCCCTATTTTTTCCAGTATCTCCAGGGCAGCCGTATGGATAGCAAGTGCCTGTTCCCGATTGAGAACTTTAAGCCTTGGTTGCAGAGTAAGGATTTCAAGGGGTTGCATGGGATACTCCTTTAGCTAATGTTAAGCAGTTTTTTGGCTTCTACCGCTGCTGTTGCAGCGTCCGGAGCATAAGAGTCTGCTCCGATCTCTTCGGCATATTTCGCCGTTACCGGCGCTCCGCCAATCATCACCTTTACGCTGTCTCTGATTCCGGCTTCGGAAAGGGCTCGGATGGTCTCTTTCATGGCCGGCATCGTGGTTGAAAGCAGAGCAGAAAGCCCCAAAATATCCGGATGTTCAGCCTGAACTTTTTCTACGAAAGTTTCCGGATTCACGCTTACCCCAAGGTCTAGAATCGTAAAGCCAGCTCCCTCCATGATCATGGCAACGAGGTTTTTGCCGATATCATGCAGATCCCCTTTCACTGTCCCCATGATCACCTTTCCTTTGGTGGCCATCTGGCCTTCTATAAAGTGAGGTTTGAGCAATTCAACGCACTGCTGCATGGTTTTCGCTGATCTGAGCATCTGAGGAACAAACATCTTTCCCTGGGCAAAACGGTCTCCAACGATGTCCATGGCTGCAATTAAGCCTTGGTTCAAGATTGTTTGAGGATCTTCTCCGGCTTCCATGAGCTTCTGAGTTTCTCCTTTGGCCTCATCCATGGCCCCTTTGATCACAGCTTCGTTTAACGTTTCAAAACCCATAGTATCTCCTCTCGTGATGATTGTTGCTGACTATCTTTCAGGTGTCAGATATGGTTTGACTCTGATAGGCATCAATAAAATCGGTGCAGTATTCGTCCTGGCCCAATAACATTTGCGTGGTCAGAATGCTGGCCATTAATCGGTTATCTGTTGGATCGAGTATGGCTGCCGTTAGTCCGTAAGCCATGGCCAAAGTTAAAAAGTGTCGGTTAACCAGACGACGCATGGGCAACCCGTAGCTAATATTGGATAGTCCGCATATGGTGTTTATGCCTGGAAAATGTTGCATAATACCCGCAATGGACTGAAGAGCAGCCAGTCCCATTCCCTGGTCTACGGATATGGGTTGAATGAGGGGATCGACGAATATCTTTTCCGATTTAAACCCTGACTCATGTAATTTTGTTACCAATTCTTCGGCAACCACCACCCTTTCCTCGGATGTTGTTGGCATGGATGTCTGGGCCATGCATAGTGCAACAACTTTGCATGGTTTTCTGGTTATAAGAGGAAGGAGATCCCGAAAACGGTCGGTTTCCAGAGAGATGGAATTGATCAGGGGTTCCCCTCGGTGTACCTCCATGGCGTAAGAAAGGGCTTCCGGATTGGGAGAGTCCAGGCAGAGGGGGACATCAATAGTCCCCTGCACGGTTTGAACCAACCAGGGCAGATAATCCACCTCTTTTTCAACAAACGTACCAGCATTCACATCAATGTAATGGGCTCCCGCAACCTGCTGTTGGTGAGCCAGTTGAATAATGTATTCCTTATCGGCGCATTCGACCGCTTCAGCCACGCCCTTTAAACTGGTATTTATTTTTTCTCCAATAATAATCATGGCTATTTAGATGCAACTGATAACATTTGAGTTCAAAACTTATCATTGATATCCCAAAAAGTAAAGGGCATTAAAAATGAAAGTCTATGATCATGGTCATAAAGCACAATATTTATCAATAATATTGGAAAGTTATAAAAATAAAACCCGTCTTTAATCTTTTTTAAAAAAATACTTGACACGAAATTGTATGTCTCATAATATTTTGTATAAGAAATATATTTATTAAAACTATTTTATGTAAATATTAAAATAAATTGCCGCATAATCAGAAAATGCTGTCTAAAAAGGGTTCCCTTGAGGAACATGAGGAGCATGTTAAAAAAATTCTGTATCTGATTCGAAGGCTTATTCAGGCAGGAGAGCTTTATACTAAGGAACTAGATAAAAACTATCAGGTGAGTGTCCCCCAACTCCTGTGCCTACTCACCCTTCATGAGAACGGTTCACTACCTTCCTCCCAGATCGCTAAAAATACGATGGTGGGATCGAGCACCATGACCGGTATTATCGACCGTTTAGAACAGAAAGGACTGGTGAGGCGAGTGAGGAACTCTCCTGGTTGAGTTGGTTGGTTGATAAGAACTCCCTTTTTTGGGGAAGAAGTATAACGTCGAATCTGTTGTGGCTGTCGTGATCCCTTGAGTGTGAAACATACCATAGTGCAGTGCAACCAGGTCCGATAGCGGGGTAAGATAGACTTCATCCACGTTTTCTAATGAAGACAAGACGGTTCTGAACTTTTCATTCAAATTCTTTTGGGTAATGACATTCTGTCCGCCAGTCGCCACGATGGTGACAGGCATGTCGAACTCCCGTCCATCCAGCAACAACACATACGAGCCGTCATCCTCCGTGACGGTTGACAGCTCACCGCTGTCATATTCACTGTTGTTGTTTGAATCGATAAAGACAGTTGCGCCACGGATGGCAGCATCACTCACTTTTCCTGAAACCATACCTGGAAAGGATTCCACGCTGTCTCCACTGTCACTGCTGCACCCTGTCAAAAGAGCTATCAATAGAGCAACTCCTGCGAAGCCTAAATATTTTCCCTCATAGTGCTCTCCTTTCCCGTAATGCCGTAGATCTTTGTCGTGCTCTTTCCAAAACGCGGATGTATCTTCTCTGGCTATACAAAGTTCGGGGCGGTTTCGTCACAGAAAAAATGAAAATACGGGAACGTAAACCGGGACGTAGGTTCTAAAACGACTTAATTGTCATGGTGGTAAATTGTTTTGGAACCGACGTCCCCTTTTACAGAAAAAGAATTCGAAAACCGGCTGTTTCTTGAATCTGCATATCCCCATATAATCGGGGCCCTTTAGCCAGCACACCGCATTTAAATTCTTAAAAGTTTTTCCCTGACAGGAGCATTATAGGATGTCCCACAAGCACGATTTTCTCCAAGGACTCCGTGATTCGCATGAATTCCTTGTCCGGAGAGTGGTAATAGCGCCTGGTCATCCCGGTTTCCGTCCAATCCACTGTACCGTAATCCTGGAGGGGATTGCCCTGCTCGTCTGTCTGGCAGACTTCTTTGATCGCTCCCTTCGGGCCACCTACCGGATTGGGATACCAGGTATCGGTCATAATACTTAAGAGAACGAACGCTCCTTCCTGCCACTCGTAGTTTGAGACCCTCCGGACAAGGTTGTCCCGGCCATAGCTCAAAACCATCTTACTCACGTTCTCCCCGGAGTTCTGATCCTTCCAGGTCAAAGTGGCCAGGAAACCCTCGCCGGTCTTGGTGGTTGAAGTGTAATAGTCTTTTTCCGGGATATCGTCGCCGTCAAGGTCGGCAGTGAACCTCCCGGGGTATCCGTCATTGTCGAATTCGATATTTTCCTGGCAGGTCAGTTCCCCATCCTCGTATTCCCTGCTGTATTCGTAATACCCCACTCCTCCGGCGCCTCGGAGGGAATTGGGTACTGTCACCGAGCGCCATTTGTATTCGGATACCAACAGGCCGTTCGTATCGTAATCCTTACGCGTTTTGGTCAGCAATATTCCATCCTGGTTCCAGGTATTTGTCTGCTGGTATGCCTTTTTGGGATCAACGGTGCAGGCCGGGTCTTGGCGAAAGCATACTACGGAAGTTTGCAGGTAGAGATTTTGGTCGTAGGTAAACGCGTAACCAGACTTGAATTCCCCGTCAGGCCCATACCAGGTGGCGGAAACAGGAAATCCCGCGTGGTCAAGGGTTTGGAGCGCAGACCCTGTTGTATGGCCCAGGCCGTCCTTGACCGTAGCCACCGTCCAGTACAGATGGGCGCCGGGACCGTATTCAAAGCTGTATATTTCCTGGGAGGCTGTCCCCTGTTCAACCGCGTCTTCCCGGGAAAAAACGACGGCTGGCTGTGTGTTCTGGCCTTGTGATGCTGATTGCAGAGAAGATGTATGGAAATCGACACTGGTCCTGGAAACAGTCCTGAGACCATAGCGCGTGCTGGAATCACTGCTGTCGGAGCCGCAGGAGATGAGCGCGGCCATGGCGAACAACGCCACTTGCGTCCACAATGAATACTTTAATATACTATTCATAACGGGCAATCCTTGGATATTTTATTGATCTACGGGCTTCGGGGTGCCGCTGGTGCGGACATGATCGCCAATCAGCCGCTGATAATTGCTTTTCTGGGTATCGTTGACAATGTTGAAAATGCGCAGAATGTTGACACCGCTATAATCCGAATAGGACAGAACATTGTTTATGTTCCACCAAAAATGTTCGTAAGTCCATGATGAACCGTCATTGGGGGCAAGGGCGTTTTCGCCTTTTATGGTCAAGTTATAGATTCCCGCCTGTTTGCCAGCCCCGAAGACCAGGGCGCTGGCCATGGAATAGGCCGGAGCCACATCGTTGTTGGGCATGTCGATGCACGTATAATAGGCATTGATGTCTGCGCCGGTGCTTTGCTCGAGGCCCGCAATCATCTGCATATTTTGGCGGTATCCGGGACCGCAGCCTTGATCCGCAATATCCGGGACGAATTCGGCCGAGACCACGCCGGCGCAGACCTCGGCCGAGCGGGGCATCTCGTTGGCATAGTTGTTGGCCTGGTCATATCCCCCGGCTGTCCAGTGCACGCCGGGTATCTTGATACCCAGCGGCACGCCTTTAAATGCGTCGTCAAAGGCCTTGGTGGCCAAAGTAAGCATTGCCTTGCCGTGCTGAAACATCTCCCCGTGATACCAGTTGATAAAATCCCTGCCGTATTGAGCGTTTATATAGGATTGTGAGTCCTTAATGTTGAAGAAACCGTCACCGTTCGTGGGAGGAGACACTTCCGGGAAATCTTGAAGGTTGGTGCCCCATGCCTGGTTCAGGGCGCTGATCGTCGAGTATTTGGCCTGCATGGCCTGCCGGAAGGATTCTTTGGCCTGCTCGGAGTAGCAGTAGAGATAACCGCGGGTGGGATATCCCCGACCATAGGAGAGGCCGTCAATGGTGTACACATCGTATGAAGGATAGCGCCATTCCCCGCAAGGTCCGCAGCTGATGTCGATTTCCTGAATGTTGTCCGCGTAATTAGCGAAATGGCTTTCAAACGCGTCCATATATTCCTGATATTGCTCATGCACGGCCTCGGTGTTTTCAGCCCACAAGGCCACATATTCCTCATTGCCGGGGTTGCCCAGTTCATTGACATATTTGGCCCCGGCCCCGGCAACAGCCCATATCCAGGATGGCAGAGGACAATTGTAGGTGTCGCCCACATTCCCCCCGCTGGAGTGAAAGGACATTATAGGGTGAATCTTGAGTCCCGCGTCAATGATAAATTGAAAAAGCTGATCGTAATAGGACCAGTCGAATTGCTGGTCTCCCCTGGCTTCCACAAGCCCCCACCAGACATCCGCGCTCACGGCCTTGACTCCGATGCTCTTGGCCGCGGCAAGGTGTTCTTGAAATAACGCCCAGGTGTAAGTGTAGCTTTCCCCCTGGTCATTGACCACCCGGCCGGGAATAATCAGAGGTGCCATGACGTCAGGGGTAAAGCCCGGAATGATCCGGGTGCTGTCAGCTCCTGCCCCGGAAAAGACGATTATCACCGCCATTACTGCTGCCAGCAAAGAGGATATTTTTTTAATCACCATCTCCACGCACTCCTTTTAAAAGTTATAACGGTCCGCATCATGTGCGCCAAAAGCCAACAAGAATTTTGTAAAAAAAAGTTTGTCAACAACTATCGCAAAATGGAAAATCGATTCGACTTTTGGCGTCAAAATGCATGCGGTGGTCAGGCAACTTTTTTCCCGGATTTTGCTTTTCGTGCAGGGAAACTAAAACGCTTTCGTTTCGAAGCTCTTTGACGTTTAAGAATATCTTCAAAAATTAAGTCTGCATCATTGTTGAATTTCTCTGCGTATTTTTTTCTTAACTCTCTGCTTTTTTTTACTATAGGATCTTGCCACATTTTATTCGCCCTCCATCAATTCTTGAGGTGTACATATGGTTGGTGGTTCAAAACCGTGATTACGATAAACTTGCTCAACCATAGGCCGCATTGCCGCATTTGCTATGTGCTTACAATTCCAAGTAAGAAGATAATCCATCCCATTCACAGCTGAAACCGCAATGTGATAAGCGTCAATTTCAGCCCCATTTGGAATAGGGCCTTCTGAAACCAATGCCTTTCCTAATTGTCTTACATCTTCTGTAACTTCCAATTCTGGAATTTGTTCAATAACAGCTAATCTGCGTTCTGCTGCTTTAGGATCACCCTGCGATGATTCTGCTACAACAAACTCCGAGATAAAAATGTCAAATTCAGACAAACGATTTTCCCATCACTCGATTGTCGTGTTTTGATTGGCCATGGCCCGAAGATCATTACTCGGTCTGGCTGTCAAATAACCCAGAATAGAAATTTCAATAGATACTCTTTGTTTCATATCATTTATCTCACTTGTTCTCACTGCCTAACGATGAAATATAGCGGTCTTTATAAAAGACCAAACTACGGCTTTAGTATTGCCAAGGATGAAAAAGTATCCCAATTTGCTCCCCAAAAAGCATCCCGAAGGATCGGCAGTAAACCTTATATCATAAATTGACATAAATTTAGAGATCAAATCGAGCACTGATTGAGGAATTGCGGGCTGTTCCTTTATCAAGCATAATA
>CAZTAS010000231.1:0-9866 GCA_964611635.1 uncultured Thermodesulfobacteriota bacterium | reverse complement strand
TTGAAAAATCAAGGTCGTAGAGGAAGAGGACTTTCAATTGCAAAATTTGGGATAAAGCCAAACAAAAGGGATAAAAATCCCAAACATGTGAATAAAAGCGCCATTTTTTGATATTTCCGGTAGGTAATAACGAAAAACATTTGTAAGCGTCTGTCTCTAAGTATAAAAACAGGTAAGGTTAATCGCGCCCTTAATGAAGTTAAAAAATAATTCGGGGTAAATAGCCTTAAAAATTTAAAAGGTTTACATTGCCCAGACTTTGATGTAATCAATCTGAGCCTGGAAACCATTCCATACCCGCAGGCCGATGTGCCCTGCCTTGTAATCCGGGACACAATTTCCCCTGCGTGTTCGCTCCTCTTCTACGTCGATTTCCATGATCTTATGCATGATAAAGCTATCGGTGTCATCGCAATGGATACCGTGTTCGGTTCCGAAGTAGACCGTGAACTTGTCCTGCAACACGTCCACGCGGAGCTTATGCACATCTAGAAAATTATTGTTGTTACAATCGATCCAGGCGTTGTCTCCCAAGCCGTTGTCCCTCCATCCCCAGCCAGGATTGTTTGGCGAAGAGGGGTTGCATGCAGCAAAATCAGTGTGTTCGGGAAAGAAATATCCTCCTTTATGAACGTCCACAAAGCCTGCGGGGATCGGTTCCTTTTCCTTGCAGTAATCTTCGTTGAAGAATAGCCCTGCTCCTCCGCAAGATCCTATTTCTGAGCTGTGTCCGGTAAGATCCGTGGCCCACCACCTCAAGAAAAAGCCACCAACAGGATGTCTGCTTATGAAAGGCTCCATCTGGAGCACATACATTAAAGTTTCCTCAAGGTCCGTATTGTTCCATGGGCCGCCAAGGGGTTTGGTAGGATGATGAAGACGAAAAATTATGCCGAACCCTTGATCCGCACTTGGAAATAAAACGTTAAGCTTGAATTTTACCTCAATGGAATAATTCTGGTACCCCTGGGCGTCCAACTCCACGGGCATTGCCGTTCGTTCTAAGCCCTCTATCGTAAGCAGACCGGTGCCGGGCGTTGTGGGCATGATAATAATAAATTCGCCAAAAGGCACAAAAGGATTACCAATGTTTAAAAAGCTGCTGAGGGAACCTGGATCCTCATCTTCTTCACCAGCCATAGAAAACGCCTGTTCAATCAATTCACTCAACCAATCAGATCGATCATCTATGCTGGTGAGGACAACAGGATTCTCTAATTCTGGGATGCCCAAAAGGGGTAAGGGGCCTGATATCGGAAAATACCGTTCATCAAAAGACTGTGAAGGCTCATCGAAGTCATCGCTCCAATCGGGGGTCACGTAATCCCTGAAGTTCATCAGCGCAAGCTCTCGCCTGGCGGTGGAGCCTTTGAGGGTGCCAGTGGATTTTAGAACATTGGTGCCAGAGTTGTAGACCACAGCGAAGCTCCCCCCAGGGAATGAGCCGATTGGAGGGAAGATACGGGTCACCCCAGGGCTCTTGAGTGCCATATGGCGATCATGATTGTTAGTTATGTCATTGGCGTAGCCGATGGCGAAATCGATGCCTGATTGGGCCAGAGCATAAGCCTGCTGCATCTCCACGACGTCCACGCTTGAGACCTGGGTGTTGTAAACCTCCCAGGAGATGGCCAAGCCCAGAATGCCCAGCACCATTACGCCGAAAATCAGCGGGAGCACCGCTATACCTGGAGAATGGCTCCTCTCTCGCTTCATTGCTCTATGATCTCCCACCAGTTCTTATCGAAGCGCTTCTTTGGATAGGAAGCCGCATTGGGGATGTTTTTGAGCACAACATGCATGGAGGTGATGATGGTCTGCCCATCATCGGTGGTGAACTCCATTAACAAGGTCAGCTTGTTCGAACCATAGCGGGAGTCGTCATCTCTAGTTCTCATTACGAAGAATTTCTCAACGTGGCTGGCTATGGGGTGCTGATCGTCGTTGCGGATGATATTTGCATTGGAGTGCCGGAAGTTCACGGTCTCGCTGCCGGATGGACGGGTGATCACCACGGTTACCTGTGATGCATTCTTAGTGCCCTGCGGCGGGGATATTATGCTGCTGGCTTCCCGGATTTCGCGGACCATCCGTTCCATAGCGAACTTACCCTCTTCGTAGCCCCGAATCCGCTCGTTCACGGCAATGTATGTCTGTACCGCCTGATAAATAAAGGTCAGGGTGAAAAGGACCATCACAGATAATATAACCATGGTCATGGTCAGTTCAATTAAGGTAAACCCTTTACGCTTCACTCTGATGATGTAAACCGACAATTTTATCATTTTACAGAATATCAGGGTGTAACGGACCAGTTTGAGACGATTCCCTGGAGCGATACTATACGTGAAGACGGAGTAGTGATGACAATCTCAATTTTTTTATACAACGTTTCCTCTCCCGATACCTCCAGGTTGGTGTCAACGTATTGAATTGTTTTCGTGCCGCTATAGCCGTCGGGGAAAGTAATATCGGTGACGGCCGTCCCTGAGCTGGGGGTGATATTCAGGTAGCTGTCTGAAAAGGCCACATGAGAGTATTTTTCCATAACACTCTGGGCGAGATGCACTGCCCACAGCATTTCGTCGGGCTTTTCGAATTCTTTTACCCCCATCACGAAAGGTAAAAGGATTCCCCCGATAATGACCGATGCCACCACCATGAAAACCACGATCTCGATCAGGCTGAATCCCCGGGAGCCTGAGGGATCGGATTGGTTCAATAAATAACCGCATTTTGTAATGTGCAAGGCTTCTCGCAGCGTGCATCGTGATGGAATCATTGGATTCACGCTTAAAGCCTTCAGGATTGCAAAATATATTTTCATGGCTTTTTAAAGTATTCAAACATGATAAGAATGCATGATGAAAAATAGTTTCGTTAATTAATGGATTTCCACTTGGCCGGTGTTGTCTATAACCGAGATTGTTTTTTGGATACTTTTACCAATGGTTAATTGGACCTTGACATTTGAAGATAGCAAGTTGCCCGTGCCATCCACTGGTTGTCCTCTTGAGTTGAACCTGAGGCTGACATCGGGTTGAATACGGATTTGGGAAAATTCCGGAAGGCTGATGAAGCTCATGGGGAAATGCCCGTCAGTGTAATCAGATCCGCCCTTTCTGGCGGTGTATTGCGTCGCGCTGAACCGAATTTCGCACGTGGTATTATCTTTCATGGCCAGCTCTTGCATCCGCCGGATGTCCGTGCGGATCATGTCGGCCAGGCCTTCCACAGACTGGCTTGTTGTGGTTCCCACCTGCGTAGCGACGTAGGCTGCCATAATGGCAACGACCAGGACAACCACGACCAGTTCGATATAGGTAAACCCCTGCTCGCCTTCACCCATTTTCTTGCTGTCGAAAGGACTTGTTTGCCAGATATTGCTTCTGGCTGCTTTTATTCTCACATGAAAGACCAAATGATAAGCTCTCTTTATTTGTCAACCTTATTTCTATGCTTATCCATAACCGTCATGAACCAAAGGAAAAGACACTTATCCCGCTTCCGCTCCCATCTAGATGCAGGTCATCCTCTGACCCGATGACTCTCAGCACCTACGGGCACCATGTGGTTGCATCATAAGATAGGATTCCTGTTGCTGGATCATAGGTGGCTACCATGTCTCCGCATTCGTTACCGGTTACCCTTATTTCATTAGCTTCTGTAGCAGTAACAGTCATGTCCCCCGGTTGAATGTGGGTAGCGTCTAATGCTGCCTGTGCATTATTTGGGAATATCTTGTGCTGAGCGTAATAGTTGGCGACGGCTCCCTGGATGCCCCCAAAAATACCTTTGGCAGCGGATATTTCCGCGTCCTTTTTGATCTGGTAATACTTCGGAATAGCTACCGCTGCCATCACTCCCAAGATCACTATGACCATAACCAGTTCGATGAGAGTAAATCCAAGTTGATCCCTGCATTTTTTTCTAAACATGCTTTTAGCCTCCTGAAGTTGTGTAAAATATTTTTACGTAATTATCATGCCACTTAATTAAATCAGCAATATGCTTATAATTTCAGGTATTTATGACAGAATATCTTTTTCTGTTTAATTATAAAATGGGTCTATTTTGATACAATTTAAAATTTTTAAAAAGGGACGGATGTATTTCAAGCACCCCGAGATAGTGCATATTTCCCCACTTGATCCTTGTTTGTGTGATGTTAATGAGATAAGTTGGCTCAAAATGAAACAATCATATGCTAATTAAAATTAAGGATTGTCGACTCAACTGCTTAGCACCAAGTGGTTATTGTATGATTAAAAGAATTATGTTTCATCCCATGTCATCCCAATCGTTTAAATGCCCGCAGCATATCCCACCAAGGCAGGAAAATAGCAAGGGCGAAGAACATAACAACCAAGCCCAAACCAATGGTCAGCACGGGCTCGATCATGCCACTCAGGCGGCTTACATGGTATTCCACCTCCATGTCATAATGATTGGCCACTTCATGTAGCAATTCCTCAATAGTGCCCGATTCCTCCCCAATGGCTATCATATGGATTATCATTGGGGGAAAGATTTTTCGCTGGTTGAGTGGCCCTGCGATGCCTTTTCCTTCCTCCAGCAACTCGCGGACTCGTTGAACTTCCTGGGAAATGTAACTATTGCCCACTGTGCGCGATACGATCTCCATGGTTCGTATAATGGGCATGCCTGTCCGATTTAGTGTTTCCACCATGTGGGCGAATCGAGACATGGCCACTTTCATGAAAAGTGATCCGAAAATGGGCAGTTTCAGCTTGAAGTGATCCCACATCAGGCGGCCGCTTTGGCTTCTGAGAATAAGGAAAAATCCTGATACAAGTGCGATGGTGAAAATCAGCAATACATACCAGTATTGCTGGAAAATCATGTTTAAAAAAATCATGATCTGTGTTGGGAGAGGCAAAGCGGCTCGTCCCTTAAAAAGCGCCGCAAACTTAGGGACTACAAAAATCATAAGAACATTAAAGGCCACGGCCAGTGTGATGATAACGAACATCGGGTAACGGACGGCGGTCTTGAGACTCTGTCTTGTCCGGAGTTCAAATTGAAGAAGCTGTACCAGTCGAGACAGCACATTGTCCATTACACCGCCCACTTCGCCCGCATTTATCATGCCGGTGTAAAGCTCGGAGAAAACATCGGGCTGATGCTCCATGCTTTGGGCAAGGGAATTGCCTGTCTCCACTTCGATTATCATTTGCGTCAGTACTTGTTTGAAGCGCTTGCTTTCCGTCTGTTCATGAATAATTCGCAAACCCGAGATCAGGGGGATCCCCGCACGATACATGGTAGCCAGCTGGCGGGTAAACATGATTAAATCCTCGATCCGCACTTTTTCTATACTGGAAGACCACTTGTTGAAGCGGGCAGCCCAGTTTTTTTTCTCCTGGATCCGAATAGGGATATATCCCATACTGGTCAACTGGTCGGCCACCGCGTTCGGGTCGGGAGCCTTGATAAAACCCACCACAGCCGCTCCGGATTTATCTCTTGCCCTATAATGAAATTGTCTCATGTGGAATCCTTATCCTCGATTTTGATTCGATGGTGCCGGATTTTCCATTAAAAAGTAGCCCCGCTAATATCCAGCATCATTGCAGCCCGAAATATATTATAATCGGCTATTATTAATGTCCGAATAAGGGCTTCCCTCTCAAGCTTTTTCAATGGAATGACTTTATTAGCTTGACGGGGCGGCGGTATTTTTTCGCTTTCCGAGGCTTGGTTCATCCCTCGGCTCCCAGTGGCCGAGACCTAGGAATATCGGCCTTCTGCGGCTATGCCCAGCAGGATGCATTCGGCACTCAGTTCACCATCTCTGGAATATAAAACAGCGGCTGCAAGTTCCACCGGCAGTGGAGATGCGTAAAGAATAACCAACATCCTGGTGCCTATTCGATTGATCTGCCTGACGACTTCAACGCCGCTCATCAAAGGCAGATCTAGATGCATTATCACTACGTGAACTGGCGCAAGACTCAGCCGCTGCAAGGCTTCAAAGCCCGTAGCAGCCCACTCAACTGCCAGTTCGGGCTTGCCACAAGCCATTTTTTGGCTTGCTCTATATTCGCGATTTTCGTCAACCAGAAGAATGATTGGTTTTTGTTCCGACTTTTGCATTGGAGATTAATAACACAACGCCCTTAGTCCACCATGGTCACTCGGATAGCCTCTTCCGGCGTGGTGATACCGCTGAGAGCTTTTTGTATGGCGTCTTGCCTTAGGGTGCGCATTCCTTGTTGTTGGGCAATGGCAGCGATGACAGCGCTGGAACTTCTCTCCACGATCTTCTCCCGGAGCTCATCGGTAACGATCAAGACCTCAAAAATGCCGGTTCTGCCCCGATAGCCTGAATTTTTACAAAAGTTGCAGCCCTTGCCGCGGTATAAAGTAGGGATGCTATGCCCATCTCTGAGGCCTAGGGCCTGTAAGTCAGCAGGTGAGGGAGTGTAGGCTTCTCTGCATTCCGGGCAGATAGTCCGTACCAACCGCTGGCCGATAATGCCGATGACGGATGAGGAGATCAGGAAGGGCTCCGTGCCCATGTCGGTCAGTCGAAGTAGCGCTCCGGCCGCATCATTGGTGTGGACGGTGCTGAACACAAGATGTCCTGTTAGGGCAGCCTGCACAGCAATATCCGCTGTTTCCTGATCGCGAATTTCGCCCACCATAATGATATCAGGATCCTGTCGGAGAATGGCTCGGAGCCCTGTCGCAAAACTCAGCCCCGCGCGAGGGTTGACCTGGGATTGGCGCACCCAATTCAGACGGTATTCCACTGGGTCTTCGATGGTTTTGATATTCTTTTCCAACGAGTTGACTCGGTTCAAGATTGCATAAAGCGTTGTGGTTTTGCCGCTTCCCGTGGGGCCAGTGGCCAGGATCATGCCGTAAGGCTTGCGAATCAATTTTTCAAAGCGCTCCAGGTCGTCTTTCTGCAGGCCCAGGCGATCCATTCGATACAACGCTGTGGATTTGTCCAGCAGCCGCATGACAATATTCTCGCCGTAAACGGTGGGAAAAGTAGAAACTCGGATGGCGATCTCCCGGTTTTCCATCTTGATATCAGTGCGGCCATCCTGGGGAGTGCGTCGGTTGGCGATATCCATTCTTGCCATGATCTTGATTCGGGAGATAATAGGCAGTTGGAGACGTTTTGGAGTGGAGTGAATCTCATATAGGACTCCGTCAATACGGTAGCGAACACGCATGAGTTTTTCTTCGGGCTCGAAATGAATATCACTGGCGGAATCGCGAATGGCCTGGGCTATGATATTATTAACCATCTTCACCACCGGAGCTTCCTGGGCCACAGTCTGAAGTCGGCCGATCTCGATCTCCGATTCCTCCCCCTCAATGCTTTCCTCTGGAAGGCTCTCGATGATGTCAGCCAATGAATGGCTTTCCCCGTAATATCGGTTCAGAGCACGTTCCATTTCCGCCACAGTGCAAATATGGGGTGCCACCTCCATGCTGCCAATGCGAGCAACCTCATCGATGGCAAAGATGTCCAGCGGGTCTGTCATCGCTACATGCAGTACTCCATCATCCACGTATAAGGGTATGACCTGCTGCTCTCGGGCAACACTCTCGGGTATCAACCCGATCACCATCTGATTCACCTCATAATTGTCCATCTCCACTCGTGGCACTCTGAGTTGCCCCCCCATTATGTTAATTATGTCGTTTTCCGTGATATATCCGAGCCGCACGAGTACCTGCCCCAGCTTCTCCCCCAGCTTTTTTTGCTCTTCCAGCCCATCTTCAAGTTGAGCGGGTGAAATTAATCCTGCCTTGAGAAGGAGTTCACCGAGCTTTTTGCGTGCGCACCGGGCCATAAATCCTCACCTCCTTTAATTTGGTGAGCAAATTAATCATGAATCCACAAAATATTCAAAACATCTACCCGTTTAACAAAGGTCGATCCTACTGAATTGGAATGATTTGGGTGTATTGGAAGTCGGCGGAATATAGTTGATGTTTGAGTTCAAGGGCTTCCGGACAACGGGCAGATGATTCCACCGTTCTGGCAACGTTTGCCCAAACCTGGAACTGTTTTTATGTGAGGTATGGATTCCCCATTTGTCAAACCAGCGAGACTCTGAAAGCCTGAGCATTTCAAAGGCTTTCCTTTTATGTAAGTTTCTGTGTTATTTGCACCTGATAGCGAAAATTCTTATTTCAAATAGGTTCGCTGGAAATGTTGGGAAACCGGATTGTCTGTCCAATCCTAAGATTATTGATGTCTGTTAGGTCAGGATTGTTCCGCTGGATCAGCCTTAAAACTTCACGGTCTGCCCGGCCATAAATGCGGCGTGCTAATGAGTAAAGATTGTCCCCTCGCTTGACCACCCAGACGATGTCTTCTGATGTTTCTTCTTGTGTGGACATGTCTGGCGAATGTGAAAAACTCATAGATTTGTTGCTTCGGAGGGATAAGGCAGAAGGTTCTGAGTCCGCCTTTCTTGTCTTTGTATCCGAAGGCTCTTTCTGAGCCTGGGCTTGGCCGCTGGCCGATGAAATGACAATCTGCTGGTGGCTGTCTTTGATTTGTTTTACACGGAGCAATGTATTTTGGGTAGAAGGTTCAACCGTTGATGGAGTCGACTTCAGGATTGAGCTCTCTGAAACGGAAGAATGCGAGACCGAGGTGCTGATCACCGGCGCCTCCTGGACCGCACTTTTTGCTGATGAGTGCAAAGCTTGTGCTTTGAATAATGGAAAGATTAATCCCGACGGTGATCGGGAAATAAGAAAGAATAAGATTACAGCAAAGCAAAACATAAGTGTGGTGGCGATAACTGCAGGTCTTGCTGGGAATCGACTCGGTTTTTTTCTCAGGCTCGACCGCATTTGGAGGACATTCCGGATAGTAGCACGATCAATCTGATTTTTCTTTTGGATGAGCATTCTGATTAGCGCGTGGTGGCACAAAAAGACGATTTTCCGTGGATAACCTCTGGTAGCGCGGTATATGGCATCAAGGGCACCCCGGGTAAAAAGCTTTGGAAGGGCTTGCAAACCAGCAATAGCCAGCCTATGATTGATCATGGCTTCTGTCTCTGAGCGATTCATTGGATGGAGGATGAAGCATGCGTTAATGCGGTCCATTAAGTTTGGTTGTTGACGGATCTTCTCCATAAGTTCCATCTGTCCAAGGAGCACCAATTGAAGTAATTTGTATTCATTCGTCTCAAAGTTGAGTAACTCCCTGAGGATCTCCATTGATGTAGGTACCAATTTTTGGGCCTCATCAATTATGAGCACGATGGTTTTATTCTCCTTGACGCCTTTATCGAAAAGAAAATTTTGGATAGCATTCTTGTAAGCGACCGGAGAAGATTCGGCCGGTACAGGTATGGAGAATGTATACAGGAGGAATGCGAGAAACTCCATTCCCGATTCAAAAGATGGATCAAGAATTAAATGGAAGAGGAAATTTTCTTTCTCACCCTCAAACAGCTTCAGTAAAGAGCGACCTATGGTGGTCTTTCCCGTCCCAATGTCTCCCACCAACACGTTTAGCCCACGACGAAGGCGAATAGTGAGCTCAAGTTTGCTCAAAAAATTGTGGCATTCCCGTGAATGATAAAGGAAAAGCGGATCAGGTGAGCTAGAAAAAGGTTCTTTCTTTAGGTTCAAAAGCTGGTAATAGCTCATTATTCATCTTCTCCCAGATATCACTGAAATTCCAGGATAATGAAGGAGATCGCCCCCTGTTTACACCCCACCTCAAGATCTTAATATTTTTAAATGATAAAGGCTTAAACAATAAGGTTTGGAAAAAAATAGTTGACAAGGATCTGAAAAATCATTTAATTTATAAATTGAGCGGGCATAGCTCAGATGGTAGAGTACAAGCTTCCCAA
>CAZTAS010000230.1:0-9895 GCA_964611635.1 uncultured Thermodesulfobacteriota bacterium | reverse complement strand
GTTTGGGAAGGGATTTTCTCCCAAACATTGGTTTATTTTCTCCCATTTAGCTTCAAAAATACTGGCTTGAGAAGTGATTCTTAAAGTTCCCTCTTCCCCCTGAAGGGTGGAGAGGGGGCAGTTGAACTTCCTGGTCAATAGCTGTCTGGGGAAAATGAGATGCGGGAATATTTTCTCCGTCGCCTCTTGTTAGTAATTCCCACGCTCATCGGGATCACGCTGGTAAGCTTTGTGATCATGCACTTGGTGCCGGGGGGGCCTATAGAGCGGGCCATATGGCAGATCCGCATGGGTGGCGTGGCCGGCGGCGAGGGTGGAGCTGGGGGCGGGGGCCGGATTGCAGACTCCTTTTTGACACAGGAAGCCATCGAGCAGATGCGCCGGGACTATGGGTTCGATAAGCCCATCCCCGTGCGATACTTCAGGTGGATATGGCGTCTGGTGCATCTTGATTTCGGAACTTCTTACACATACGGCGATCCGGTCTGGGATGTGATCAAGTCCCGCTTTCCCATCTCCCTTTACTTCGGCTCCATCGGATTCCTCATGACCTATCTGGTCTGCATCCCCCTGGGGGTTTTGAAGGCCATCCATCACAGGAAAGCCTTCGATACAACAACCAGCATACTGGTCTTTGCGGGCTACGCCACGCCGGGGTTCGCCCTGGGCATTGTGCTTCTGGTGCTGTTTGGCGGGGGGAGCTTCTGGAGCCTCTTCCCGCTGGGAGGGTTCGTCTCCGACAGCTTCGAGGAGTTCTCTTTCTGTAGCAAAGTCTGGGACCTGATCCATCACACCATCCTGCCCGTGATCTGCTACATGATTTCCTCCTTTGCCACGCTGACCATCCTGATGAAGAATTCGCTTCTGGAGAACCTGGCGCAGGACTATGTTCGCACGGCATTGGCCAAAGGCCTGAGCGCCAGGACGGTCATATTCAAGCATGCCCTGCGCAACTCCCTGATCCCCATGGCCACGGGGTTCGGCCATTTCATCTCAATCCTCCTGGCCGGCTCGTACCTCATCGAGAAGGTCTTCAACATCAACGGGATGGGGCTTCTAGGGTTCAACGCCATCGTGGAGCGGGACTACCCTGTGGCGCTGGGCATCCTGATCATATCCAGCGTGCTGGCCCTCCTGGGCAACATCCTGTCTGATATTTGTTACGTCCTGGTGGATCCACGGATTAAGTTTAGGTGATATGAATCCAGTTCTAATAATGACTATACCTTGATCAATGGACAGATCAGGCATTTCTCCCAATTCAATCCCCGCCTTTTTTATATGATAATATGTCAATATTGCATTACCAATATTACAGTTGCTTGGAACATATGGGGAATGCATTGTCACGCACTGGCATGAGAGTTTGGGGGGGGTATGTCATACAAGGACAAACGGCGAAGGATAGATGCGGCTATTCTTCAGTACGATAATGTTTTAGCATACTCTTGATCATTTCCAGTGTCTGTGATGACGGTGCGCCAGTCAAAAAGGCTGGAGTATTCTTTTTTGTTTCATTTTCTTGTGCTCCTTTTTGAAAGATTTTATTGGCTCACGACAAGGAGCATTTTTATATATTTATCCCCTTTGTTCAACAGTATTTTCATGCCCAAATGCAAAATCTGGGATTATTTGCTGGTCATATCCTCCTGAAAAACTCGCGCTTCGCAATCACTTTAAACACATATGATGCTTGTGAGCAAATTAATGCTTGACTATCAATCATTATTGCTTCAAAATATTTTATACTTAACAATCTATTAAAAGCCTTTTAAGCTAAATATGTTAACTCTTTCTAAAGGCTTATGAAAAAATATGGACAAATAAAGCCGACAAAATCTTTACAACTGGCAAGAGGCTTGCGCGAAAAAAACCTTTTTGATCAAAAACTATATTGGATAATCGACAGGGTAGCATTTGATAGGCTTTCGGCGAAAAAGAACCAGGGAATGGCACCTATCATAAACCAGAGAATAAACGGCACATTATCGACGGAAATCGCTTTTAATCAACCCGAATAACGAACCAAAAAATCAGAATGGTCACCATCGGCTGGACGAATGCCCAGAGTAACCCTAAGTACGATCCTAGGTATCGTGACTTTAGGTTACGTTTCGTTAATTGAAACACCTGCCCTCTGCTTTTAATAAGATCTTTTAAGAAATCATAAAAAACTATGAATAATCTCACCGGGTGTGCCTTACCCTCTATCCCTTCATTCATTCCGATTTTATATCTTTTGTCAGTAATGTCCGGCTTACTATTCAATTAAATCAACTAGTTACAAACACGCATAAAATACTTAATTTGCCGAAAACAAAATTATGTTGAGATCATCAATAGTTAGAAAAAGAACAAAATACAGTTGCCGGTCTTTTAAATCAGAGTTTTTAGTATTCTGTGGAGGTACCAATCACTCCCAGATGGAGATTCTGTCCAACAAATTGACCTCCAGGCGCTTCTTGATCTCGTACATGTCGAACTCAGAGCAGGAGATAAATCGGAGAAAGGCCAACAACAAATAGGTGCACAGGGCAATGAAGATCTGAATCAGCACGGCTTTTTTGCTGGTGCCCAGAAAGCTTTTGATCTTCAGATACCCCTTGATCTACTTCTTCGGAAAGTCCCTGATGGTTTATGCTCTCGCCATTATCTCATCCACTTATAATGATTATGGAGTAGACCAGAATACTTTCCCATCCTCATCAATTAGGACCAATGAAGCAGGAGATCGGGTAATGATTGCTCCACTTTTAATGGTTTTAGTAGTAGCACTTCCAAGGGCAAGGCGGGGCTGACCCTTATTATCTGTAAATAACAAGGAAGAGCTACCACTTTCATCTACATGCAAGATACTCCGGCGCTTTCCATCCTTATCGCAAAAGTACAGATAAGGAGTTCCTTCTTTTCCCAGAAATAGTGAGCTACGCTCGTTATTGTTTTTATCCACATAAACTAGACCAGGATTTCCGTCTTTATCCAGTCCCAGTATGATTCGGCCTTTGCTATTCATGTCAAAATATTGAAGGTAAGAGTCTCCTTTGAATGTTAATCCCAGTTTAGCCCGGATTTTCCCTTTATTATCGACCACCTGGAACTCTTGGGCTTTGATTACCCTCTTTTTCGCAAATACTGGCTCTCCAATAAAAAATTGGCTCGAAATTATTCCACCGATGAGGCCTGCAATAAGGGCCAATCCAATGTGTAATCCATATTGCCTCTTGCTCATTTCCTCCCCCTTTCACGGCCAAATAAGGAGGGCCCGGAGTCCTACTATGTCTCACGCGTCTTCCGAGCCTTCCGCATTAGCCATGGCCTTTTTCCACTCGTCAAACCTCTTCTTGGCATACCTGAGAGCCCTCTTTTCGTATTCAGCACTGTGCCTTCGGATTTCCTAAGGATCTTTATGGTCAATCTGCATTAAAAAGAGCTTTCCGATGTTTCTACTATCCAGGTGACGACTTATCTCGTGAAAAAATAGCCATTAATAGACCTCATTCTGCATGTGATTTTATAATGCTTTCATAGGTAGTTAGGGCCATGACACCATATTAAGAATATGTGCCAAACCTTACGCATTTCCTTTTTTAATAACAATTTGAAAAGATCAAATATTTGTTCTAAGTTCGATAAGTTAGAAGTAATGCGAGATAAAGATATCCAAAAAGCTCAATAGATAGAGATCAAAACCGTAATGAATTTTTTTAACTTTGACGTTGAAAATGAAGATCCTTTCTGGGAGCCAATACTTTTCTTGGTTTTTGGTTTTTCCTTTGTTATCCGTAATAGCCCCCCTATTTAACGATCACTCAATGAATCTTGCGGAATTTAGTGTCTCGTAATATAATTATCTTTACTTCTTCTAGCCTTTGCAAGGATGTCATTGGCAGACTTAGTCCAGACGAATGCTTCCGGGTTTTGGTTGTTCGCCTCGATGGAATTATTGATGGCGTCAATAAGTTCATCCACACTTTTAAATACCCCTCTCCGGATTCGCCGGGAAGTCATGATACTAAACCAGATTTCTACCTGATTCATCCAAGAGGCGCCCGTAGGGGTAAAATGCAAGTGGAAACGACCTTTGGAGGCGTCTCTTGATCCAGTGGCCGCAAGAACTTGAGAAACTCTTGGTGTCGATGGCGTGGATGGCAATCACCGATCACGTCTCCCGTGGCCACATTTAAGGCAGCAAACAATCAGGTCTTGCCGTAGCGCACATAATCATGGGTATGTCTCTCCACCTGTCCAGGCCTCAAAGGAAGCAAAGGCCGGGTACGATCCAATGCCTGATCTTGTTCTTTTCATCCACACTCAACACCAATGCATTCTCAGGTGGATGAAGATACAGCCCCACGATAACGATGACCTTGGAGTCCAACTCTTTGTCATTACTGTACTTACTAAGGGGAGCATATTATAGTTTCCCTATTTTTTGATTACACCTGGAAAGTTCTGCTGGATTTTACAGTTTCATTTCTTTGGTTGATGTGTGAGCAAACTATTTTGTGCTCCCCTTAAGAAAAGTCTCTGTTCGATGGTACTTCAGATCCACTGCCCGCCAGATTCGATGAATCGTCATGGGGCTGACACCCATTTGCAAAGCCAAACGACGGGTGCTCCATTGGGTTGCATTCTCAGGCTTTTGCAGCGTAGCGGCAATGATTTGCCAGATTTTCTCCTCTCCCGACCGACGAGGACGTCCAGGCCGCTGAGCATCCTGAAGTCCATCAATGCCTCGCTCCTTAAAAGCTTGGCACTAATGAATCACCGTGGGACGGGAGGTTCGCAGCTCTTGGGCTATCTTGCAATGGGGCATCCCACCGGCAGAGCGCAAGAAAATATCTGCCCGAAAGGGCAACTTCTTGGGAATGTTATGACTACGAAGCCAACTTTCCAGCACTCGCTGTTGCTCCGGTTCCAATTGGATACGAAAATGGGGTTTTCTCATGCCCCCTATCATATAGTTTTAAAATCAATTTGTCATGTTATTTCAGTTACCTAATTCGACTTGCTTATGTTCATCCTACCAGTGATAAGCTATTCCACCATAAAGCTGATGCCCGTTGATGTCTTGTTTTATGCGTCCAACGGATGAATTGAATTCAAAATCACCGGTATGGAAATATTTATATTCGGTGAACATTGCTATGTTTTTGGTGAAAAATGCCTTTATACCCGCTAGGACCTGGAAGCCCCCTGCCACGTCATCATCGTCTTCGAAATCATCTGAGTCGAGGGTTCCCCAAAATGCGGCAATGCCTATCCCGGCATATGGGTCGAAATACTTGATGGGATACCGGTAGAGCAGATTCACTCCCAATGGTATGATTCGCAAATCGAAATCAAGATCTTCAGGATCCGGATGGAAATAATTGATGTCGAGTTCGATGCCGAAATGTCCTCCAAATATGAGTTTATCATAAAATATGCCGAATTTTGCTCCGAAAAGAAAAGAGCCGTCATATTCAAGGTCATCGGAGTCGAATTTGAATCCTTGAATTTCTGTCTCAGCATCCCCATCCTGCGCGAATGAGCCGCCCAGATAAATCCCGGCGTAAGGTTCACCAGCCGCCAAGGAAGGAACCAAAATGATCCCGACACACAACGCAAAAACTACAGATCTCATATCAACCATCCCTTTTTTCATAGCTCCCTCCTATTCCTTACAATCATGACTTAAACATTGGGTAATTTTACAGCAGTCATCCCTGGTTGTTTACACCATGAACATTCTTAATACAGTTCACGGGATAAGCCTTAGTGCTTACTTGTATAAATCAGAGTAACGTAATTTAAGTGGGTTGCTTTTCTAATTATACCCCAAAAATATCATAATTAAAAACATAGCTATAAAACCGATCAAATCTCCAACAAATTCTTCCAATCCCAAAAGACATAAACAAATAATAAAACACCAACATTTTCCAACTTGCTGATTCACGAAGATAGCTTACGATAGCCGGTTCTGCATGCCTCCAGAAAAAAATTAATCCACGAAAATTCTCTTATCAATGATCTTGGTGTTTTCGAAAAATCTTCGTGGGTCTGATCTTATCCGATCTAAAGGAACCGCCTTCGAGGGGATTGTTCCTTTTTTGAATGCTTGATAAATGTATTTTTGACCTAGTCGATCAATCAGAAGGCCGGTATCGGGGTTTACTTTAGTGAATACAATATTTGGGGGCACTGGGAAATCTTCCGGCTCTTTGCCTGCCATTACGTTTTTCATAAATTCCAGCCATATCGGGCAAGCTGCTCGGGAGCCTGTTTCGTGGCGACCCAGAGGCTTTTCTTCATCAAAGCCAACCCAAACGCCAGTGGTGAAAGAAGGTGTGAAGCCTATGAACCATGCGTCGATAAAGTTGTTTGTCGTCCCCGTCTTCCCAGCAACAGACTTTCCTAGTGCCAGTGCACACCGTCCTGTACCATGTTGGACCGTATGTTCTAACAGATGAGTCATGATATATGCCGTGGACGGGCTGAGCACTTGCGAAGGCCGCCTCCAATTATCGCCACCAAAAAGGGATCTTGAATATTTCAAAACCTCAGGCGCTGATTGATTATTGTCATCAGGGGGTACCCCATCCATCCTGGCCAGTTCTCTGAAATCTTCTTCGCTGACGAGCCGCTCCTCTTTTTCTTGAATCAGTTCCTGTACCTCAGGCTGGGTGTAGCCTGGAGCATATGCATCCGTGTCGGGTGGAAAATTTTCCTCCAACACATGGCCTTGGCGGTCAACAATTTTCGTAATAAAGATCGGCTTTACATGAAGACCTAGATTCGGGAAAATGCTATAAGCTGAGGTCAACTCCAAGAGAGACAACCCAGAGACCCCCAGGGCCATGGAAAGATTGGGATAAATGTGAGAGGCGATGCCCATTTTTCTCGCATAATTGCGAGCATATTGTACTCCGATATCCATAAGAAGCTTCACGCTCACGACATTACGGGACTTGATCAAGGCATTCCTCAGTGTGGTCGGGCCTCTCCAGGTTTCATCGTAGTTCTTGGGTTTCCAGACCTTTTTCATACCTTTTTCGTGATAAACTATAGGGTTGTCCAGGATGATACTGGATGGGGAGTAGTTCTTATCGATGGCTGCCGCATAAATTATGGGCTTGAAGGCTGAGCCAGGTTGTCGGCGAGATTGAATGCTCCTGTTGAATTGGCTCAGGAAAAAGTTCCGCCCTCCGACCATTGCTTTTACATGGCCTGTTTTGTTTTCCAGACAGAGCAGAGCTGATTGGACAAGGGGTTTTTGTTCAAGCGTAAAGAAGGGCGTTTCACCTGGTCCGATTTTTTTTTGATCTGGCTCGGTTTTCAGGCGGACTTTGATAACGTCCCCGACGCGCAGGGCCTCCCCTGGATCAGAGATGCGAACATTGGGATGAATAATTCCATTGGTAGGGCATCTGGCCCATCTCATATCCGCCAGAAGGATAGTTCCTGTGATCAATCCGACCTGAACCTTTGCTTTTTTGTGGGCGTTGTCTATCCCCTTTACGACGGCCGTATAAAGTTTCTCTGAATTCAGGCCGTCATTCCCTATTTCACGGGAACGGACCGCTTCGCAAAAGATGCCTAAGTCGTCTTCTCTAAGGGTTATCAGTGGTCCGCGGAATCCTTGTCTTTTGTCCAGTTCACTGAGCCCTTTCTGAACGGCTCGCTGGGCGTGTCCTTGCATTTCCAGATTAACCGTGGTGTAAACTGATAGGCCGCCGGAATAAAGCAATTCTCTTCCGTATTTTTCCTCCACGTACTGGCGGACAAATTCGGCAAAATAAGGCGCTTTTTCCCATGCTATCACGCGCCTTGGCTGGATACGAATGGGGGTTTGTAAAGCTTGTTGAAACTCTTCTTCTGTAATATATCCTGCTGACTTCATTTGCTCCAGAACATAATGCTGGCGTTTATGGGCTTTATCGGGGTTTATTGCAGGAGAGTATTGGCTAGGTGAACTGGGGAGACCGGCCAGCATAGCCGCCTCGGCCAGGTTCAGCTGGTCCACGCGCTTGTTAAAGTAGTTCTGAGCCGCGGCCTCCACACCATATGCGCTGTAACCCAGGTAAATCCGGTTGAGGTAGAGGAATAATATTTCTTCTTTGGTAAGATATTTTTCAATGATCAGGGAGAGAACCGCTTCCCGGATTTTTCTTCGCAGGCTTTTTTCAGGGCTGAGCAGCAGTGATTTGGCGACCTGCTGGGTGATAGTGCTTCCTCCCTGGACAATTTTCCCGGCCTCCACATTTTTCAGGAAAGCGCGAAGAATTCCCCGATAATCCACCCCGTGATGCTCGAAAAACCGTATATCTTCCGCGGCCACAAAGGCTTCAATGACAAATCCCGGGATTGCTTGAATGGGGAGCACGTAACGCTTTTCGGTAAAATATTCTCCGATAATTTCTCCCTTGTCGGAGTATACTCTTGTTGCTGCGGGAGGAAGATAGGTTTTCAAGGACTGGATTGAGGGGAGATCGCGAAGGAAAAGAAGATAACCCATATAGGGGCCTGCGACCCCTATTGCAATCCCTAATAAATAGAGAGGAAGGGTTATTATGATAAGACGTTCGACCCGAGGACTCCATAGATTCGAGATCGATTTGATGCTGCGATTTAGGATCTCACTCATTGTATAATCGAATAGTTGGTCATTCGATAATCAATCTAATATCGAAGTTTGGACCAATACTGGGAGAAGATTGAATATGCGAATCGGAAGATGTTTGTTTGAGTAAGGCCTTTTTTGCTCGTTCCAAATTATTAGCTGCATTAATGTAATACGTATTTTTGATATCCATGGCCTTTTGAAAGTTGAGGATTGCCTTGTAATATTCACCTTGTTGAAAATACATACACCCCAAGTTATTATACGCCTGGGCTTCGTCTCCTCCTCTCTTGAAAGCCTCCAGGGCTTCTTGATATCTTCCCAATTTTCCGAGAGCCACACCTAGGTTATTGTAAATCTTGCCATGGGTAGCTTTGGTTTTTAAGGCTTCTTGGAAGACCAGGACTGCTTCTTCATATTTACCCATGAGAGAATACGATATGCCAAGATTATTGTACAATAGCCCTTCACCTGGCTCGAGAGTGATAGCTGCCCGAAATTCATCGATGGCCTTTTCATACTGTTTCCGGTAGTTATAGATAATTCCCCGGAAATTGTGAGCCCTCCAACGCTTTGAATCAATTTTCAGTGCTTGCTGCAACTGTTTCTCCGCTTCTTCGAATCGACCGATTTTGAACAATGCCTCACTCAGTCCCTCATGAGCTAGAACATGGTCAGGCATTTTTTTGAGCACTTCTTGAAACTCTTTAATAGCTTCTTTGTTCATCCCCTTGACAAGGAACACCAATCCTTTTTTATAAACAATTTGGATATCATTGGGATTAAGGCGCAACGCTTTCTCGTATTGCAAGAAAGCCATCTCGAGTTTGTTGTGGAAAAAATAGTCATCCCCTAATCGTTCATGATCTTCATCTGTCATCTCAGGGAGCTGCTTTATGGGTGTTGCTTTAGCGGATTCAATTGCCATTTGCTTTTCGTGAAGCTTTTTGTACTCGTTCTTTGTCAAAGATCCCATCGGCGCGTTTTGGGTGGCACAACCCCACAAACCGATAGTCAGCATCTCTAATGACACTGTCAAATAGAAAAAGATTTCCTTTTTCAACACCTTCATATGATATTCGTTTCTCAAATTACCATACGAGCTCAATATAATGTTTCACCTGGAAGCTTTTCAGAAACGCGGTAACACTTTAGCTCTTTGAAAAAAGCTCTTTGAAAAAAAATAAGAAAAAGCTGGCGCAGAGTTAATAATGTTGTATACCGTTCTCCAGAACCAAGGAGAACGTTATGGAATCTGTCATCTTCCGGTACCGATCCCGTGATCTGGGG
>CAZTAS010000229.1:0-9900 GCA_964611635.1 uncultured Thermodesulfobacteriota bacterium | reverse complement strand
ATGCCCAAAAGGGATCAAAAAGAAGCTGTGCCAAGATCAATGTCTATTTTTGGGTGTTCATCATTTCTTGATATTTTTATTTATTGTATTATTCCCAAGAACTTGATATACATTCGTAAGTTTATAGCTGAAGAATAATAATGGAATCCTATTTTTGAAAAGAGGTGATAATGGAGAAAAGAATATTTATTGTGGCGTTGATTGCTCTGATTTTGGGGCCATGGAGTTCCTCAGCGATGGGTGACCCCTGCGACGAGGCTCGTCAGGAGGTGGCCCTCGGCATCTCGATAGGAGACCGGTCGGACCGTGAGCTTTCTCATTACCTGAAAGCCGTGGAGCTCTGCCCGGGGTACCCCGACGCCTTTAACAAGATCGGCGTCATCTATCAGCATCGGGCACGATGGCAGGACTCCATAGATATGTATCAACAGGCCATCAAGCTCCTCCCCACATATATTGCCGCATGGAATAATCTGGGGAATGTTTACTATCACCTGCGGCAAATGAGGGATGCCGAGAGGGCGTTCAAAGAAGCCATTCGGATTGATCCCGGTTACGCTCAGGCCCATTATAACCTGGCCAATTTATATGAAGATATGGAACGCATGGACCTTGCCGTACAGGAATATCAGCGTACCATTGAAGCAAAGAAAGATTTTGAGCCGGCTTACGTGAACCTGTGCAGGATTTACCTCTCGCAAGGTCGATACGCCCTGGCGCTCATCAACTGCCAGGAAGCGCTCAAGATCGAGCCGAAGGATGCCTTCGCTTTGATGAATCTGGGATCTGTCCACATGGCCCAAAACAACTTTGAGGAGGCTGAAAAGGCTTTCCGAGCCGCCGTTGAGGTGTTGCCCCGACTCTTCATGGCCCATTACAATTTGGGCCAGGCTTTCGCGGCCCAGCGCCGGTGGGATGATGCTGTTAAAGCCTTTCGCAGGGCTACCGAGATAGATCCGGATCGTACTGAAGCTTTCAACAGCCTGGGGCTCGCCCTGCGGGAACAGGAGAACCTGAGCGGCGCGGAAGAGGCCTTTCGCAGGGCTGTGTCTCAAGATCCAGCTTACATTCCTGCCCAGTTTAACCTGGCCGACACGTTGAACGAGCAGGGTCGCCCGAAGGAGGCACTGGAGGTCTATGCCAGTATACTCCAACTGGAACCGGGCAATCCATATGTGCACTATAATATGGGAATGATTTATGAACAACAGGAGGATTACGCAAAGGCCATTGAAGAGCTGCAGGCTTATTTAAAACTTGAGGCAACCCCTCCTGACGCAAAGGAAGTCCAAGCCCGTATCCAAGAAATGACGCGGAAAACCCGTGTTCGCCAGCGCCCCTTGAAGTAGACAAACAAATACCCAAGGCTATTTTCATGCCATAGGGAAGTGAATAGTCAATTGAGTGACTCCATTTAAACAGACATTTTCGAAATCCACGAGAGGCCTGCCCCAAGCAGGCCAATTATTTTGGAACGAAAGTGGCACATTATTCTTTGTTGAGCATGGAGCACCACCGACCCATGGATAAATTCGTTAAAAAAATATGGTCTGCGTTCAGGTTCGGTTTTATGGGGCGGTGGATACTCCACAGCGTTCTGGTGGGGCTGGTGTCCGGCATAGGGGCTTGTGTTTTTTTCTTGTCGCTGGAATGGATGCAGTTTTTTATTATGGGGAAGATATGCGGAATCATCCCTATCCCAGCGGCGGGAGAAGATTTAATCCAATACACCGGGCTGCCCGAGCCGAGACGCTTGCTATTTTTTTTCGTGCCGGCACTGGGGGGTCTTTTATCCGGGCTCATCGTTTACACCTGGGCCCCGGAGGCAAGGGAAGCGGGCACAGATGCCATGCTTTATGCCTTTCATAACCAGGGTGGCCATATTCGATACCGGATTCCTCTCATTAAATTGACGGCCTCCGTCCTCACGCTTGCCACAGGCGGCAGCGGAGGTCGCCAGGGTCCCATGGCTCAGATCGGAGCCGGCATTGGATCCTGTGTGGCCAGTATAATGCACTTTTCCTCCAGGGAGCGACGAATTTTGATGCTCGCCGGCTGTGCAGGGGGCTTGAGCGCAATCTTCCGGGCACCACTGGGCGCCGCTCTTATCAGCATCGAGGTTTTATATGCCGAGGACTTCGAGACTGAGGCCATTATTCCATGCATTATCTCTTCGGTGGTCTCCTATCTGATTTTCACCTCCATTTTCGGAGAGCATGCCATCTTCAGCACTCCAGATTTCCACTTCCACCACGTAGAAGAACTCATCTTCTATGCTCTGCTGGCAATCATTTGCGCGGGCACAGGCTTTATTTTCGTTAAATGTTTTTACACCATGCGAAACTTGATTTTCAGGCCATTGCCAATTCCTCCTCACTTCAAGCCGGCATTGGGTGGGCTCGGAGTCGGGATCATCGGTTTACTTTGCCCCCAAGCCTTGGGCGTTGGATACGGTTGGATTCAGATGGCCCTATGGGGCAAACTGGCCTTCGGGAGCATGCTTTTTATAGCGCTTATGAAGATTCTTTCCACATCTATGACCATAGGAAGTGGGGGAAGCGGTGGTGTCTTCGGCCCATCGCTTTTTATCGGAGCAATGCTTGGAGGCTTTGTGGGCTATATGGGAAATTATTTTTACCCTGACATAGTTGTGGAACCTTCAGCTTTTGTCCTGGTGGGGATGGCTTCTTTCTTCGCTGGAGTCGCCAACGCTCCTATTGGCGCTTTGCTGATGGTCACAGAGATGAGTGGGAGCTACAAACTGCTGGCCCCTCTTATGCTGGTGTCCGCATTTGCGCTGATATTCAGCCGCCGATGGTCAATTTATGAGAATCAGGTCAGAAACAAATTCTTCTCCCCCTCTCATCTCAAGGATATGACCGTCAATGTCCTCCAGGAAATTACTGTGAGGGACATTCTGGACATGGGGCGGCCTTTTATTCGTTTGCAGAAAAACATGAGTTTTGATGATCTCAAAAAAGTTATTAGCAGCACATCCCAGCATTATTTCCCTGTGGTTGACGAGCATGACCGCCTGGTGGGTGTGCTGTCATTGAAAAATATCCGCACCGTATTATTCGAAGAGAATGTAAAGGACCTGCTTGTGGTAGCTGATTTGTTTACCCCTGCTCCACGGTTGTATCCACGCGAGGATCTTTACTCCGCACTTAGTAAGTTTTTGGAGTCTGGCTACGGCCAACTTCCGGTGGTCGCTGATAATGAAAACGACAGGATAATTGGAATTCTAACGCATTCTGACATTATATCTGCTTATTTTAAAGAAATTTCGATTCGAAAAAGCGTGGATTGACACCTGTAGTGATGCTTTCATATGTGGACGGCTAAATTGTGTTTGAATATGAGGCTGAGACCTGAAACTATTAAAAAGGCAAATTTACGCACAAAAATCATGAAAAAACATAACCAGAAATTTCAGCTTAAAGGGAAACAAATACTTTCTGTACCGCACATTGTTTGCTAAACAACAAAATTCCATTACTGGGAGGGAGTGAAGATGGACTTATCAGGTAAAGTGGCGCTGGTTACAGGAGGAGCCAGGGGACTCGGCGGAGGCATGGTCATGGCGCTGCTACGGGAGAAAGCCCGGGTTGCGGCCGCTGATATTCTCGAGCCCGAGGGCCCTGAATTCCAGGAGCTGCTCGGCAAGGCCAGGAATGAGGGGGCGGAAATCTTCCCACTGACCGTGGACGTGAGCGATAGCAGGTCAGTGGCTGAAATGGTGGCAAAGACCTTAGAGCGCTATGGCCAACTGGATATCCTGGTAACCGCCGCTGGAGTTATGTCTGTAAGCCCCGTATCGGAATTGGAAGAACAGGAATGGGACCGAGTCATGGATGTCAACGCGAAGGGAGTCTTCCTTTGCTGCAAGGCAGCGCTGCCTCACTTGATTGCCAGAGGTGAGGGAAGAATCGTCAACATCTCCTCTGTTGCCGGGAAGGTGGGCCGTAATGGATACTCTCATTACTCTGCATCAAAACATGCTGTTTTGGGCTTCACCAAATCTCTGGCCTATGAAATGGCCCCTCATAATGTTACTGTGAATGCCGTTTGCCCCGGCATCATAAAGACGTATATGTGGGAAAAGGTTCTGATTCCTTATTTCAGTGAAAAGCACAGTAAAGAACATGAAGAAACTTTTAAATCGATCATTCAAGAAAGAATCCCGCTCGGACGGCCGCAGACTATTGAGGACATCGCTCAGGCAGTAATATTTCTCTGTAAAGCCCCCAACATAACCGGCTGCTCATTGACCGTCGATGGTGGATATGTAATGCTGTAAGATTAGGCGATCCAAATCTTTTAAGCGCGCCAAAAGGAATTGCGCCAAATAAAAAGGATGATGCGATGGCTGTCCCATGGGGCAAATAGCGCGAAAATGATACCCGAATGCGGATCCCTCAGTACCAATGCCGATTCCATAAGTTACTAAATAAACTTGACAAAAGGCCATGTTCCTCGATACAAGCTATACTTGTGTATTCACATGAAGGCCATGGATACTGCATAAAATGAAAGGATCGATGATGAAGGTGTTAGTAATTAAAAAGGCTCATGAGGCAGCGCTGGAGGAGAGGGAAACCCCTTCTCCGGGGCCGCAGGAAGTGCTGGTGCGAATGCGCGCCATGGGAATCTGCGGCTCGGACCTGCATGTTTATGAAGGAACCCACCCCATTGTCAAATTTCCCCACATACCCTTCCATGAAATGAGCGGGGAAGTGGCGAGTGTTGGGGTTGGGGTGGAAGACCTGAAGCCAGGACAGCACGTGGTGATAGAGCCTGTCATCGAGTGCTGCCGGTGTTACAGCTGCCGCATCGGTATACCACATAATTGCTTTCATCTTCAGTTCAGGGGTATACACGTGGATGGAGGAGGCCAGGAATATCTTGTTGTTCCCCGGCATAAGCTCTATCCGGTTCCCGATGATTGGCCGCACGAGAAAGCCGCCCTGGCCGAGCCGCTGGGTATCGGCCTTGAGTCGGCCAAGACAGCCGGTCTTATTCCCGGAGACACGGTGGCGATATTCGGCGCAGGCCCCATAGGTTTGGCCATCCTGCTGGTCGTGAAAAAGGGCGGTCATCGAACCCTAGTGTTTGATATCGCTGAGACCTGTCTTGAGAGAGCCAGAGCGCTTGGGGCCGATGAGGCCGTCAATCTTCTCAAGACCGACCCCCTTGAAGCCATCCGGGATTTCACCAAAGGGGAAGGGGCCAACGTGGTGTTCGAGGCCTCCGGCAAGGCCAGCAACTTCCCCTTGGTTCTGGAAGGAGTCTCAATTTGCGGCCGAGTGGTGGTTGTAGGGTTGATTATGGAGGAAGTGTCACTTGTGCCATTCACACTGATACGCAAACACATAGGCTTGCTGGGAACCCGAAACAGTAATATGATCCCGCAAGCCATCGAGCTGCTGAAGGATCGCCCGGAGATCTCGAAGCAGCTTATCACTCATCGATTGCCCGTCCAAAAGGCCAAGGAAGGATTCGATTTGCTCCTCCAACGCAAAGAAGATATTTGCAAGATTATGATCCTGTGGGATTGATCCGGGAGGTGAGGAACCGGATCGAGAGGAATGGAAAAATGGGAGTTTTGGATTTATTCGGGCTGGACGATAGGGTCGCCATTGTAACGGGGGCGGGGCGAGGGCTGGGCCAGGCTATGGCCCATGGGCTTGCCGAGGCCGGGGCTCATGTGGTTATCGCGGATATTATGGAGGATAATGCCCGGAAGGTTGCCGCCGAGATCGAGGCACTGGGCAGGAGGTCCATGGCGCTGAAAGTGGATATCTCCACACCTGATGGTGCCCAGCACATGGCCGAAAAGGTTCAGCGAGAGTTCGGGCGGATCGACATCCTGGTAAACAATGCGGGAGTAGTCAGCAAGCCCCAGTGGGAGGGAGGCGATTCCAGCGTTCCCACAGAACTCATCACCGTGGAGAACTGGGAGCACGTCATCCGGGTGAACCTGATCGGTACATTCCTTTGCGCCCAGGCTGTGGGGCGGTTCATGATCCAGCAAAAACGCGGAAACATTATTAACATCGCCTCCATGTCGGGCTTCGTGGCCAACCTGGGCCGGCATAACAACCCCTATTGCGCATCCAAAGGCGGCGTTGTGATGTTCACCAAACAATTGGCGGGCGATTGGGCCGATTACGGCATACGGGTCAACGCCATCGGCCCGGGATACATGCGCACGCAGATGGGAGCCGGCTCCCTGAACGATCCGAAAATCAAGGATCTGATCAAGGTCCTCACGCCCATGAGGCGCCCCGGCGAGCCTGAGGAGCTCAAGGGGCTGGTGGTCTTCCTGGCATCGGACGCCTCGTCTTTCCTCACGGGCCAGACCATCGTAATTGACGGCGGATATACCTGCTGGTGAGGAGGCAACGGACCGGCCATTTGTGATATCAATTGGATTGGTCTCCATCTGGAAAATATCGATCCCGTTGGCGAGAGATAAATTATTTTAGATCCTAGTTTGAAAATTTCTTAATGTCCCTCTTTTATTGAAAGATTGTTATGGCACACGGTAAATCAATAAAATGGCTATTTAACTTATTACAGTTTGGTGACATATTGATTGCAAGAAAGCCACATTCAACATGTTTACAGTAGTGCTGATGAGAAATAGAATCTGAGCTTGAGAACCAGAGTCTTATATCATTTCAATTTTTCGGTATCGATGTTCAGCTTGCGTCCTATCTGGAGAAGATCCTGATATACGGTCTCAGGGAGCGGAATGCCTTCGGGCCTCCTTTTGCGTTCGTAGAGATGCTCGATTTCACCCGGGAGGTATATTCGCTCTACGTCCTTAGCGCGAGGAGCCGAGTGAATTTTTTGCACCAATTGATCAACCCGATTTTTGAACTCCTGGATAGGAAGGAATGCATCGACATTAATAGCCATCATAAAATGGCCTATCCCCACTTGTTTGGTGGTATTCGCGAACCACATGGGAATCTCATTAAGTATCCATGCTCCTGAGAGGATTCCGCATAAAGTCTCTACTATTACGCCCAGCCCTTGGCCTTTATAGCCTAGCGGAAAAAGGGCGCCTCCAGCCTCCAGGGCTTTGGGATCGTCTGTGGGCATTCCATCCTTGTCAGTGATCCAGTCAAGGGGTATCTTTATTCCTTTTTTAACTGCCAGGCGTACCTTTCCTCCAGCCACTTTGCTGACAGCCATGTCCAACACGAGGGGAAGCTCGCTCCCAGAAGGAACCGCTACAGCGATTGGATTATTTCCTAAGAATGCCCCTTCTCCACCCCATAGAGACATGACAGGGGATGCATTGGTCATTGCCACGCCGATCATATCGTGATTGAGCGCCCTCATGGCATAATAGGCGGCCGCGCCAAAATGGTCGCTGTTAAACACGGCAGCCACACCAACGCCGGTCTGCGAGGCGAGCTCAATGGCCTCTTTCATAGCGTAGGTACTTACTACCAGCCCAATTCCGCGATCGCCGTCCAGCCGGACAAAAGAGGGACCTCGCCTGACGGGACGAATCTGAGGCTTCGGATTAGCTCCGCCATCCAGGAGCCTCCGGATGTAAGGCGGGACACGCATGACACCGTGGGAGTCTACACCACGAAGATTGGCCAAGACCAAGGCATCAGCCGCTATCCAGGCATCCTCCTCCGTCATTCCAGCCTTCTGAAACGCCTGTTGGCAAAACTCCATCAATCGGCTCTCACTAATTATTTTTTCTTTTTCTGCCAAGATACACCCTCCTCTATTTAAAAAATTTTGCCTCAAACTTTACAGCTAGTAAAACGTCTTTAACCTTTGCGCATAATATTCTTAATTATCCAGTGGCTGCACCAACACGAGTATGAATATCTTGGGTGCCACTGGCAGAGCCGAAGGCGCGCCAGTGAAGCATGAATGTTCTGATCACAAGACACGGGCAACCTTCGGTTTGCCCGTGGCAACAAGTTTAGGAATGTCAATATGCAATTATTAATGACGTTTAATATAAAAAGCAAATTATACTATTCGCACAATGAAATATTTTTTATCGTCTTGCATTGATTGGGTATTATAATCGCTCAAATTAACTTCCTTAGCTTGAGTAATTAGTATAATGGTGTTAATTTAATCTGTAAACCTTTTTCTATTTTAGTGATCTGAAAAGGCAAGCCTATGGCTTTCGGGATATGGAATTCTTTAAACTCAAAAGCATGGCTATTCATGAGACAAAGTACGCTTTAGTCGGATGAACCGAATTTTGGATTATTTTCAGGCGGTTTAACATAGTGAGTTACATGAAGGAGCGTTTTTCTTATAAACATAACCTTTGGCCTCAAGTTCACCCCGGTAATCTCAGTGGCCTAATCTCTTTCAATATTACAGCCCTTCCCAAAATTAAAAGTACATAAATATCAACCACTTACAAAGGGCAAAAGAATCAATTTCCTAAACCTCCTGGTCAAAGGAATGCCTCTGCGGGGCGTGGCCGAAGTGATGGAGGTGAAACTGGACACGGTGCGCCATTGGCTGCGGAGCACAGCAAGCAGATCAATGCCTTGATGCTAAGAGAGTTGGAGGTTTCGCAAGTTGAACTGGATGCTCTGTGGAGCTTTGTTAAAACAAACGATCTTCGGGGCAGAGCGCTCCTCTGGAAGGCGAAGTCTGGATCGGGATTGCCCTGGCGCCGGAATATCGGCTCATGATTTTGTTCTGCCTGGCCGCTATGAAGCCTCATCTGGCAGAACCTCTCGTGGCTCGAAAGGCAGATGCATCTGTACCACGCCTCCTACAATTGGGTGCACACCCATTGTGGCCTTGCCCAACGCCTCATCAGCGCCGGTTTTCACCGATTGCTTCGCCGAACACCTGCTATGGCTGCTGGCCTTACCGATAATATTTGGACTCTCCGAGAACTAATGAGCTATAAGCTATAAATTAATTATCAACGAAAAGAGGGTCAGAACCTATATTGACAGTTTAACGAAAAAAGCAGGGCTGTTTGTTACGCTGCCTTCATGATATAATTTCATCCTCTTTGTCGTTAATATTTCCGGGATGTGTTGCCTCTCGATAAAGCAAGAACAGAAGCGGCGGTGTTAGCACGACAAGGCCAAAAGATACTTGTGACCGCAGCATCCGTATTTAACTCGGATAAATCCAATATGGAAGTGGCCATAGCTCAAATATCGGGGAATGACCCGCCGGACATGAGACCGAAAGAAGCAATACTGCCTTTCAAACCGTTTCTCATAGACATGTTCAAATAAAAAGGCATTTCGTCGAGGTGAAACGAGATGCCCTTGATAATCCTATATCAGCGAATTAATACTTTTTGACGTTCTTGGCCACAGGTCCTCGGTCGCTCTCTTCCACGTCAAAGCTCACCCGGTCACCTTCAGTGAGAGTCTTAAATCCGGGCATATTGATGGAGGAGTAATGCACAAATATGTCCCGACCATCTTCCTGCTTAATGAAGCCATATCCCTTTTTATAACTAAACCACTTTACGATTCCATTTGCCAAAGCGCTGACCTCCTTTCAATAACTTTCTATTATACTCCTACGCCTCAGGCCGCCACTCTGGCAAAGGTAATCAACCTTCAGAGCGAAACCGACCTGCAGTTATAGCCGGGCCGTTGTCCGTTCGCATCATAAGACATAATTTCATCAAACGTCAAGCAAAAAGAGAACCCCAAAAATAGACATTGATCTTGGCACAGCTTCTTTTTGATCCCTTTTGGGCATTTTAAAGCCATGAGCAGTGGGATAGTGTTCTTATTTCGGCCTTAGTGGCTGTTTAATGACATCGGATCGCCTCTCAAAAGAGTCAAAAACTCCCCTATTGGGCGCACCTCTCCCCTGAGGCGCTTAGCGCTTTGTTTTTATGTTCTGTGTTGGTTCACCCCCCAG
>CAZTAS010000228.1:0-10032 GCA_964611635.1 uncultured Thermodesulfobacteriota bacterium | reverse complement strand
CACTACAAAAAGAGTTCTATGACCCAGGTGAAAACCAAGTTCTCCTGCCTTCCTCCTTGACTAAGAATACTCCATTCATTTAGACTCTATAACACAAATGACAAGTAGGAGGTGTACTCAAAGAAACGTTCTTTCATCCATACCCCTTACTATATGGTCTTGTGCAGGGGAATTTCTGCTTTTTTTATTGGGGGAGTATGGTAACCCTTACCTCTATGTGCCTATATGGAGAGCACATTCACCTCTGTGATGATGTCTCCATTCTCTTCTGCTTACCTCGTCTGCGTGAGAAAAATATTAACCTTTCGTGATACTTTTGTGAACTCTGGGTCTAAAAATTATAAATGAGACTATTGTGTATGTGGCAATATCAACAGTTGGCCCATTCTACCTTATCTCGGCCACTGGCATGCTGGCCAACACCCATGACGTGTCTTTTGCAGCGCAGGGGTTGGGAGGAGGGTCCACAGTCATTTTTTATGGAGAACAGATCGTTTATGCAAATGAGTATGATGCTGGGAGTGAGGTAAACTCGGAATTCTGCACCGACATCTCTGGGTCTGTGTGCCAGGGTTTGGGTGCTGGTGTGCGGATCACTGACGGTGCTGAGGGGTTTGAGCATATTCATGCGGGGATCCATGGATGAAATGACCTGATTCCTTCGATGCATGACTAGCTTAATCCGGTTACAGTCGTCACTGTCCCATAACGTTTTCAGATGAGAACGTTATTCATTGCAGGGGGGATTTGAGTGTTATGAAGAAAGTGTTCACAGGGGCTGGCTGATGCTTCCTGAACCTTTTCTCCAAGACTGCTCTGGGGTGTACGCCAAAAACACCCTTCTAACTCTGCGACTCAATTGCTCTTACCTAAAGAGATTTTCCATCAGGCGCTGTGTAAGAGCCTTGACATTCGTATTAAGTGGGAGGTTATACAAATGAAGACCGTATTTTTATTCTTGAGCCTGGCGGCGTTAATTACAATGGTTGCACAACACTTAGAAATTTCTACGCCAGAAATAAGGGATGCCGTGGCCCAAAGCGAAGAGCGCGCAAGAATAGCCACATTCGCTGGCGGTTGTTTCTGGTGCACGGAGGCGGATTTTGAAAAATTGCCCGGTGTGGTGAAAGTAGTTTCCGGTTACGCCGGAGGGAATAAAAAAAATCCCTCATACGAGCAAGTATCCTCCGGCACAACAGGGCATGTGGAAGCCGTTCAAGTGCACTACGATCCTGCGAGGATAAATTATGAAGAGTTGCTTGCGTATTTCTGGAAACATATCGATCCGACTGACAATGGAGGCCAGTTTGTTGATAGGGGTTCCCAATACCGGAGTGTCATCTTCTATGACAACGAGGAGCAAAGAAAACTGGCTGAGAATTCAAAAGAGGCTCTGACAAAATCGGGCAAGTTCAATAAACCCATTGTCACAAAGATTGTGAAATTGACCAAGTTCTTTGGGGCGGAGGAGTATCATCAGGATTATTACAAGAAGCATCCTCTCAAGTATAAGTATTACCGGTATCGGTCGGGACGGGACCAATTCTTGGAGAAAGCGTGGGGGAAAGAAATGGACCCTATCCAGAAAGAAAAGACAACCTACAGGAAGCCCGACGAAGCCACCTTGAAAAAAAAGCTGACCCCCCTGCAATACGAGGTGACCCAAAAGAACGGTACCGAACGGCCCTTTCAAAACGAATACTGGAACAACAAAAAAGAGGGTATTTACGTCGACATCGTTTCAGGGGAACCTCTGTTCAGTTCCCTGGATAAATTCGATTCCGGGACCGGTTGGCCGAGCTTTACCAAGCCACTTGAACCGGAAAATATCATCAAACGTGAAGACAGAAGCTTCTTCATAAAAAGGATTGAAGTGAGGAGCAAGCATGCGGATTCTCACCTGGGACATGTCTTCGATGACGGTCCTGCGCCAACGGGGCTGCGGTATTGCATCAACTCAGCGTCTCTCCGATTCATCCCCAAGGGAGATCTGGAGACGGAAGGCTATGGAAAATATGTAAAACTTTTTCCGCGGAAATGAAAACCGGGTTTTTGTAGTGCCTCACACTATTGATATTTTTTCGGCCCTCATGGGTTGGGGCTTCCCTGTGCCCGTTTGTTTCTATGTGAGTCCTCTTGTTAAGCCCGATTTTTTTCAGGATCTGATCAGCAGACTTGTTTCTTTGAATCGTAAGCTTCAAGGGCTTTTTCTTAGCTGATGCAGTTTGAAGTTTTGGAGCCTCAACCCTGAGATGACAGACCAACATTTCCCATGTAGCCTTGTGCGCTCTTCATGCCATGAACAGAAGCAAATCAAAGGCCAGGAAATTTACGGTTAGCGGCTGATATCTTGTCCCTTATTTCTTTCACTTCAACAGTTATATCTTGCTTGCCAGCCCCAAAAGGATTAAAAATAAAATAGATGTCAAGCCTTTTCTCTGCATGCATAGAGGGATCAAAATCAGCGGGAATGGAATATGCCGTATAAAATACTTGTCATTGAGGATGACCCAGAAATCGCAAACCTTTTAGACTTTCACCTAAAAGGGTCGGGGTACCTTGTGACTCTGGCTAGTGACGGCACCACCGGTCTTCAATTAGCACTTTCACAAGAGTACGACCTCATAATTCTTGATCTCATACTCCCGGGGGCTGATGGGTTGGACATAAGCAAGCGCGTCCGTGCCCGATCCCTGTATACCCCCATCGTGATGCTCACTTGCAGGTCCTCCGAGGTTGATCGAATTCTCGGCTTGGAGCTCGGTGCAGACTATTACGTAACCAAACCATTCAGCCTGCAGGAGCTCCTCTCAATGATTAAGGCCCTGTTCCGGCGGGTAGAAGCCCTTAAGTCCATGTCAGGCGAGGACGGGCCGGCGACAATCAAACGAGGCGATCTTGAAATCAACATTGCCAGGCGCACGGTGACACTAAACAGAAGAGGCGTTTATTTAACCGCAAAGGAGTTTGATCTCCTTCTTGAGTTTGCACAGCACCCCGGACGAGTCTATACCCGCTCACAACTGCTGAATCTGGTCTGGGGATACGGATATGAAGGTTATGAGCATACTGTTAATTCTCATATCAATCGGCTGAGGACAAAAATTGAAAAAGATCACACCCGCCCACGATTCATTCTGACAGTATGGGGTGTCGGTTATAAGTTTTCCGACGAATTGGGGTAAGGCACCCGATGGTCAAGACTCTTTATGGAAAATTAGCGCTGATTTTGATGGGACTTTTTCTGGTCATGGGTCTTCTGTACATTCCATTGACCCTCTTTACCACCAGGCAATACATCCAGGCCGTGGATCAGAGGCTGAACCGCAAGCTTGCGGAATATCTCGTTTCCCAGAAGCTTTTCATACAAGGAGCAGAAGTAAACAAGGATGCCCTGAAGGAGAGCTTCGAAATGCTTATGTCCATCAATCCCAACATTGAGCTTTACCTCCTCGATCCAAAAGGGAATATTCTCGCCTATTCCGCTCCTCTAGGGAGAGTCCGAAGAAAGACGATTTCTCTGACTCCTGTGCAAACTCTCCTGAGCGGCTCCGGCAAACTGCCTATTTTCGGGGATGATCCTCGAAATCCTGAACATCAGAAGGTTTTTTCCGTCTCGCCAATTCCCCTGGAGGGCCCCCTGGAGGGCTATCTTTACATCATCCTGGGTGGAGAGATTTACGATTCAATTGCCGCCATCCTGAAGAAAAGCTATATTCTCCGTTTGAGCATATGGCGTGTTGCGGCCGCGCTGATATTCCTTTTTCTTGCCGGGCTCGTTATTTTTAACCTGCTGACAAGAAGGCTTCGGCTGATGGCAGCGGCGATGGAAAGCTTTAAAAAGAGCGATTTCCGGGAGCCGGAGGTCCTTTCCCACCGATTTGATCCCAGCTCCGGAGATGAGATTGATAAGCTGGGAGCAATATTTGAGCAAATGTCCGTCCGAATTACTGACCAGATGAACGAAATCCGGCATGCCGACGCCCTTCGCCGAGAGCTCGTGAGCAATGTCTCGCACGATCTTAGAACTCCTCTCTCTACCATGCATGGATACCTGGAGACCATGCTCATGAAAAGCTCAAAGATGAGTATCCAGGAACTCCGGAGCTATCTTGTCACAGCGTTGAGGCACTCAAAACATCTGGAGAAACTGGTTTCAGAACTTTTCGAGCTTGCAAAGCTTGAGGCTCAGGAGACCAAAGTACATCCCGAGCCTTTTCATCCGGGGGAGCTTGTTCAGGACATTGAGCAGAAATTTCGGCATGCTGCGGAGAAGAAGAAAATCAGATTGATGACATACTTTAGTAAGCATCTTCCCTACGTCTTTGCTGATATTCACCTGATCGAGAGAGCCATTCAGAATCTCATTGACAACGCCATCAAACACACCCGTGAGGGTGGAATGGTGGCGCTGCAGTTGAGCACTGTGAATTCAAAGATAAAAATTGAAGTATCAGACAACGGTATGGGAATCAGCAAAGAAGATCTTCCTCACATCTTTGATCGATTTTATCATGGGAAAAGAACTGACAAAAGGTATCCTGAGAGCACCGGGCTCGGACTTGCCATAACGAAGCGAATCATTGACCTCCATGGGAGCTTTCTCGAGGTTGCAAGCGAATTGGGCAAAGGAACCACTTTCACGTTTTACCTGCCTGTATGGAAAGTACAAACCCATCAATGATTTCCTCAGCCCCCACCACTTTTCTGCCTTTTTACGTGATAATAATTTTACCTTTTCGTGATAGTTTTGTGAATTTCATGCTCTAAATTATTACTGAGACCCTTTAATGGAGACAGTGAGAAAACCTTTCTCCATGATCACTGATGAGAGAATTCAATTAAAATCGAACAACTTTTCAGTGTGCTTCACAGGGACGTGAGGACCACAAAGGAGGTGATTTTTTATACGATCTTCATTAAACAGTTGGTCATAGACGCGTTGAAACCTGGATGGTTTTCCTTTTGCTCAAGCTCAGTCAAATTCTACAGGAGGAACGGACATGAAAATGAAAACCTTTATTGCACTGACATTGATCATTCTCCCTCTATCGTTGGGAGCTTCCCTGGTTACAGGGTCGGATACACCGGGTGCGGTGTATACCATAACTAATGCACCCGCCCCTGATGGTAATGAAGTGGTTATTTTTGATCGCAATGCAATGGGCATGTTGAGCAAAGCAGGTTCGGTGCCTACAGGCGGTGACGGCTCCGGTGGAGGGTTGGATCCATTCGGTTCGAAGGTGTCCCTCATTCTCAGCCAGGACGAAAGATGGCTATTGGCCGTTAATGCGGGAAGCGATGAAATTTCCGTCTTTCGAATTCTGCCAGAGGGACTGGCTTTAATCGACAAGGTTGACTCAGGAGGAGCGTTTCCTGTGAGTTTAACCATCTTCCACAACCTTGTTTACGTCCTTAACGCTGGGGACCCTCCTAATATCACCGGCTTCTACCTGATCCACACGGGTCAATTGGCACCTCTTGCAGGTTCCACTCGATTACTGGGGGCTGGGAGTTTTGCCCAAGTAGGGTTTGACCCACAGGGCCAGACGCTAGTTGTTACGGAAAAATCAGTTCATGAAATTCTGCTTTACGCGGTGGGCCAAGACGGATTGCCGAGCGCAGTTCCTGTAACTTCAATGTCCAACGGCCTCGTTCCCTTCGGATTTATCTTTGACCAGCAGGGACACTTGCTGGTCAGTGAAGCAGGCTCCGGCGCAGTCTCATCCTATGACATCTTGCCCTATGGCACCTTACAGGTTATAAGCCCATCGGTGGCCAATGTTCAAGCCGCGACTTGTTGGATAGCCGGAAATCGGCGATACGCTTTTACTGCTAACACCGGAAGCAATACCATTTCTGCGTATCGAGTCAAACCTGGAGACGGAAGCCTTGCTTTGCTTGAGGCTGTTGCCGGCCTTGGCAACCTGCCTATCGACATGGCCACGACCGTGAACGGCCGTTTCCTCTACGTTTTAAACGCGGGTAGTGGCACCATAGGCATGTTCCGAATCCAATCGGACGGCAGCTTGGCCAATCTGGGTGTTGCCGATGGAGAACTCTCCATTTTTGTGCAAGGCATCGCGGCACGCTGAAATTCACCCAGATTTGCCAAGCAGACAGACAAAAGCGACATCAATACTTAAGAGCGAAAAGTGGCGTAGAAAAGCCAGGGGCTGGGGAATAACCTCGGCCCTTTTTTTCAAGTTTGCTTAATTTCAAGCGCTAATTCTTGCGTCTCGCTAATCTCAGTAAGTCAAGACTTGTAGGTGTACTCCTCAGGCAAACTTTCTTCCTGCTATACGTAACAAATCAGGTGGTTGACACCTCATGGGTTCAGGGGCATCATCTGCCTGTTTTTTCTGATGAATTGTGGAAAGGAGGCAGAAGATGGTCCGCGTGCAGAACAAAGATGAATACCACTGCCCACCGCTTCACAGCAATAATGGATGGCACGGAGTTGCTGCGGAAAAGACATTTAGAGCTCATCAGGCCCATCAACTAAGGATCCGCGCGCTCGAGCATGGGTTGCGAAAGCTTTGTGGAGAGGATTTTCCAGGCATGGAGCATACAGAGCGATATCTCCGTCAGGAGAATAGGCTTAACTGCAGCGGAAGACCCTATCCAGTATTCAGCATTTTCTGGTTTTTCTAAAGAGCAGTGGCAGGACCCATCTGAAACAGATTACCCGAGGGGATCTGGAAGCATTTTGCATGAGCAGGATCGCGGCTTAAAGTTGCCAGCCTCCCATCAATATAACAATAACAGATTGGCATTCCATATTTTTTCGCCTTCTTTCTCATGGTCTTGACGCGGAGATGAACTCCCCATATGTTTGGGGAACGCCTCCCGCCACGCTCTCCCGAAGGATAAGGGGTGATAATTCCTCGTTGGATTAAACGGACCGTTTGAAACGCTCCCAATCAATACCCTATTTCAGACACAAATCATCACCTATCCCAACTCCCAAATCTAAAAATTAGCCAGTGTCTAGCAATATCTATGCGGGCAAAGAAAAGCTGTAAAATTAAGTTCCATCTATTACATGTGAAGGCTTTGGGGTGGAAATCCCCCCGCGAAAGGCCATATGTTTGATGTCAACTATTTTTCCCTATTTAATTGTCGCTGATCACCATATTTATCTTCTCTCGATAGGAGACACAAATTCCCAAGAATAGCTGAACGAAGAAGTGTAACAGGTATTCCTGCCAAGCAATTAATGGCTAATTTCCCGAGTCAAATGAAGGCTTGAAATCTTGGGAACATAATCAGTTGCACTTCGAGCGTGAAGCCGCTTATCTCAAGGCTTTTTTGTTGAAAATAACGTCTTAGCCTCCTTCTTCAAAACCTCAGCCACCTTCTCCCCCTTTCTTGTGATGGAAATCCCTTGAAGCGGAACTTTATCTGTTAATCCCCTTTCGGACAGGCGGTTCAATGACTTGCAAACCGCAACCGTCGTAGCGTTGTGAGGTTTTAGTCCAATAAAGGAGGCGCTGGGAAAGCTTTTGGGGCACAAGGTTCATAAAACCACCGTATATCGACTTCTCAAGCGACAAGGGTGGCGTAAAGTCGCACCAAGGCCTTTTCATATCCAAGCCAAGAAAAAAAACAGGAGGAATTTAAAAAAAATTCCCCAAGAAAGTGGTGGAAATACTTGCAAAAAGAGACCCAGAAGACAGCCGATCCGTCTTGATATTCGCCCAAGACGAAAGCCGTTTTGGACGTATAAGCGATACGAGGCGGGCGTGGTCGCCTCCGGGATGCCGGCCAAGCTCACCCAGGCAAGTAATCAGAAGTTACCTGTATGCCTATGTGGCCGTTTGTCCCGCGTTGGGCTATTACCAACGTTAGAAAAGTGAGCCATTTTCAACGGTGAGAAAGTACACCGGCATCACCGGTATTAAGTAGGCCACGTGGATTTACTTCTTCAATTTTTCCGCACAAAATTCTTTTCCTTCTTCTGCTTCCGCTTTTACTTTGGTTCTGGTTCTTATTCTTCCCTTCAGGGACGGCTCTGAGGGGTTTATGGTTTTTCCTGGGAGGGAAGCCATGAACCTCAAGATCCGATGTGCCCATTGTCGGCGTCTTTTTCGCCCTGATCCCCGGGTGAAGAACCAGCGCTTCTGAGGCTAAAGCCCTGCCAGCGTGCCAGGAAATCTCTCTGGCAGCGCCAAAAAATGGCCAATGATCTTGATTGCCAGGCCAACCAGCAAGTATGCCAGGAAGAGTGGCAAGAGCGTCATCTCCCGTTACTGGTGCATCTGTCGGGCCAGACCTCCAGAGTATTGCCAGCGGAATCGCCTGTTGCAAAAGGAGCGGGACAGAAAGAGACGCCTCCAGAGGCTTGCAAAAATGGACGCGTCAGAACCTTTTTCTTTTGTTAAACCAGGAATTTGCTAACTCATTCCAGAGATGGATCCAAGGGCCTTTGCGGTGGTCATCCGCCAGCGCCTCTGTAAGCTGGGATTCGACGCTGGACTCATCATCCTCAGGGATTATCTGAGTGCCGTTCGCGCTCCATCAAGAAAGAAGCAGCCCTTCATCAGCTTTGAATCTGCCCAGGGCCAGCAATGCCAGATGGACTGGGGCCACTTCGACTCTCTTGATATGGCAACACCCCTCGCAAGCTCCACTGCATGGCTGTCATCGAATGCCACAGCCGCATGCGCTGCCTGGAGTTCACCCACTCCCAGAGGCAAGAGACCCTGCACCGCTGGCAAAACGCCATCAACACCAGATGGCGCCAATCCAGGCTGACCGAGAAGATCACCATCGACCAGTTCGACTTCCACCACCACAAATCACGAGAGAATCAAAAAGCTCGTATCCTCAATCTGCTGAGTTTCGAGTTTGTTAGAGAGCACATGGATGTGATCCTCATCGGAAACCCCGGCACTGGAAAGAGCTTCCTGGCCAAATGCTTCGCCTGTGCCGCCTGCAATGCCAACATCAAGGTCCTCTTTACTACGGCCATAGACATGATCAACCACCTTGTCGCCGCCGAGGCTGACCGATCGCTCTTGAAAAAACTCCACTACTATCAATCTCCGGACCTGCTGGTCTGTGACGAGCTCGGGTATCTTTCCCTTGGCCCAAAGGGCTCCACCTCTTCTTCCAGGTAATCAGCGCAAGGCACCAACAAAGGTCTGCCCTGCTGACCACCAACCTGCCCTTCGCTGACTGGTGAGAGGTCTTCGACTCCACCGCTGTGGCCACAGCGGTCGCCGACCGGCTGGTGCACAACTCGCAGTTCATCATCCTGGGAGGGACAAGCTATCGAAGAAAACAAAAATAACCACATCCTACCACCATAGTAGAGGGGATCTTCTCACCACATCCATCACCCTCAACCCTCCCGTATGCCTTTACGAAAAGAGCTGCTACATACTGGTGCACTTTGTATGAATCCTGGCCTACTTTTGAACCGTTGGTTTTGGACTATTTTGTGGCCGCTGGGAATAGTAATAGGCGTTTATGAGAATGCGCTTCGCGACTCTCACAAACGCCTATTACATATCAAAAGCGGAGCTGTTCGGTAAGGCACCATTGACATTGGCAAGATGTCTAAAATTCTGGACTGGTGGAACCGGACACAATAAAATATGGCGCTTTTTTTCATATGATGCTCTAATGATAGGAAAAAACGGATTATTATCTTCGTTAAAGAAGAGTTCATGTCCAAATAAGTCCAAACAAGTGAGCGAAATTACATATTAGGCGGCACTGATTTCATAATTATCCGAACAATGGCCTATCCTTCATTGACAGAAGAAGTGGCATAGTATAGTAAATTAGGGAAATGTTTTTTGAACATAATGATAAGAATAAATCCTCAAGACTATGGTTATTCTCTTGACGGCGTGATCACAGTGGCAAGGACATAGATCTCATACAAAGTTGCTTTCAAGGGAGTAACTAAATGTTGACCTTTGCACCGATTATTTTTGGGGTCTTAATCATTTTCATTCACCCCTCAACCTGACCCTCTCCCTCGAGAGACTGTGTCGTAATTAAGGATTGGAGGATAATGTA
>CAZTAS010000227.1:0-10112 GCA_964611635.1 uncultured Thermodesulfobacteriota bacterium | reverse complement strand
CATATCGATATGGCTTGTTTGAAGCACCTTTTATGTTCTATGTTAAATTACTCTCTCCAATCCTTAATTACGACACAGTCTCCAAGGGGAGAGGGATTTATAATTTCTCCCTCTCCCCCCAGCGGGTGGGAGAGGGCGGGGGTTAGGGGAGAGAAGGCATACAGAATTATTACTTGTATGACTGCAACTTCGTATTAAGTACCCGCGAGCACTTGAACGCAGTCATAGGATTAGCAATGCAATCCAATCCAAAGGGCTTATGGATTTATAGAAAATAGAGATTGATTTAGAATATATTTATCTGAAAAAAAGAGGGCCTCCTTCGAGAGGCCCTCTTGACATTGGGTTGAATTGGAATCTGTTTAATCCTTGATTCTGGAGGCCCTTGTCAGGCCAGCCAGAAGGGCTGTTCCAATTCCGGAACCACTCCATTTCTGGGCAAGGGCGCGCATCATGGGATTCCTCTCAAGGCTTGCCACTTCGTAATTGTACAGTTCCGGCTCGTGCGGTAGCACGTAGATCCAGTGGGTTCCACCCATCTCGCCGGTACCATATACATCCGCTTTTGAGAAACCGCGCTTCTTGAGATCCCCCTTCAACACCTGGGCTTTTTCGTACATCTCCGTTCGCGAGCCGAACTGCAAGGTCCCTGTTGGGCATGTGGCCATGCAGGCGGGCGGCAGGCCTTCCACGAGGCGATCCAGGCAGAAGGTGCACTTGTACATTTTCTTTGCTTCTTTGTCGATGCGGGGGACGTTATACGGGCAGCCGTCCTTGCAGTCGCCATGTCCCTCGCATTTATTCAAGTTAACAACCACCGCGCCAATGGAAGTCTTGTAAATGGCCCCCACCGGGCACGCGTCAATACATCCCGGTTCGTTGCAGTGCATGCACTGGATCTTGCGGAAATACCATTCCGGCTTTCCATTCTGCGACTCTTGAAAATTTATGTAGGTGTACGTGAGCGTCGAGAGGTCGGGTGGATTCTGGTAGGTGCCCATGTTCCGCGTTTGTTCGGCCGGCAGTTCGTTCCATCGCTTGCATGCCACCTGGCAGGCCCGACAGGCGATGCACGTGGAAACATTCACCAGGACCACCTTCCGGTCCTTATCCTCCGATATCTTCTCAGTTGAATTGTTGGTGGCCTCGATGGTCACCGTGGACTTTAAGCCTTTCAGATGACCAAACGTCAATTGTATCTTTTCCATCTGCATCACCTCCCTCAATCCTTGATGATGTTCACCATGAACGCCTTGCTTTCAGGTATCATGGTGTTTGCGTCGCCTATGGTGGCTGTCAGCAAGTTAGAACTGTCGAACCCGTTCTTAGGAATCAACCACCCGAAGCACCATGGCAGTCCCACCTGGTGAACTGTACGGCCGGCGATTTTGTAAGGCTTGAAGCGGTTGGTAACGATGGCGATTGCTTCCACCTTACCACGCGCTGAGACCACCCTTACCTTCTCACCGTTTTTGATCTTCAAGTATGCCGCCAGCTCCTTGGACATCTCCACGAAGTTCTGGGGCTGCATCTCCACCTGCCACGGCTGATGGCGCGTCATCACGCCTGTCTGCCAGTGTTCTGTTACGCGGTACGTCGTGGCAACTATTGGGTAGCGCGCATCGCAGGTCAGATACACATCGCCACCGAGTTCCTCGCCCTCTTTGCCGAACATCTTTATAGTCGGGTTGTTGTACTGTGGGGAGAGCAGGTTCCGATCGATGGGGCACTCCAGTGGCTCGTAATGCTCGGGGAAAGGTCCATCGGCCCGGCCCGGCCCGAAGATGTGCGCATATCCTTCGGGCTTCATAATAAAGGCATATCGCGACTTCTTTCCAGCGCTCAATGGCGGCCAGCCACCATCGGGCACGTCGCCTTCCCAGCCCTTTCCTGTCCATCGCACGACCCACTGCTCTTTGTCCCAGGGCTTCCCATTCGCATCCACTGATGCTCGGTTATAAATGATGCGTCGATTAACCGGCCAGCACCAGGACCACTTGGGATAGAGCCCTATGTTGTTTGGGGCATCCTTCCGGTCCCGACGAGCCATCATGTTCCCGGCCTCTGTGTAACTTGCGCAATAGAGCCAGTTGCCTGAAGAAGTGGAACCATCGGCCTGAAGATATGCAAAGCTAGGTACCAGGGTACCGGCCTTGAATGTTTTACCCCTGACAGTCACGTCTTTCAGGAAATATCCGTTGATCTCTTGGGCAATCTTGTGGGTGCTAACCTTGCCGTTCTCCTCATAGTCCCAGGTCAGCTTGGTGAATTGCTCGGGCAATGCACCGCCCTCCTTCTCGTAAAGCTTCTTGAGACGGTGCGCCAGCTCGGTGATGATCTCAGTGTCGGGTTGAGCCTTACCGGATGGATTTACCGCTTTGTAACGCCACTGGGCCCAGCGGCCGGAGTTGGTGATGCTTCCCTCCTTCTCGAAGCTGGCCGCAGCGGGAAGCTGGAAGACCTCGGTCTTCACCTTGGTGGGGTCCGGGTGCTCCGGGCCGCGCCAGAACTCCCCTGTCTCCGAGTCAAAGATATTTACGTTTACCATCCATTCCAGGTTTGCCATAGAGCGACGTACCTTGCCGGCGTTAGCTCCAGAGCAAGCTGGATTCATCCCCCAGGCAAAGAAGCCCTTGATCACGCCCTTGCTCATGTTATCGAAAAGGTTCAACCACGAGGCGTTCTGTCCCACATCCAGCTTGGGGAACAGAAGGTATCCTTCTTCAGGGCTGGCCACGTTCATTCCGTAATGTGCACGGATCAGGCTGGCAATGTACTTGGGCCCGTTCTGCCACCAGTTGGCGCTCATCGGGTCGACGGATTTTGGCCACCGCTTGTTGTAGTCCGCCAGGGTGGCTTGGGAAGCATTGGGCGTCCCCAGGTAACCCGGCAGAATATGGAAGAGCAAGCAGTGATCAGTGGAACCCTGAACATTGGATTCCCCGCGCAGGGCGTTGACTCCTCCGCCGGCAGCCCCCATGTTCCCCAGGAGGAGCTGGATTATGGCCATGGTGCGAATGTTTTGCGTTCCCACGGTGTGCTGGGTCCACCCCATGGCATACATGATGGTAGCGGCTTTACCCCGGGCGCCGGTGGAGGCATATGTCTCATAAATCTTCAGCAGGTCATCCTTGGGCGTTCCTGTGATCTGCTCCACCAGCTCGGGCAGGTATCGGGAAAAATGCTTTTTGAGAAGCTGGAAGACGCAGTTGGGATCTTTAAGCTCTTGATCTTTCTTAACAATACCCTTTTCGTCCTTTTGGAAACTCCATGTGCTCTTGTCATACTTGCGCGCCTTGGGGTCATATCCCGAAAAGACACCCTGGTTTTCTGCCGGAAGCTTGAAATCAGGGTTCACCAGGAACGAGGCGTTGGTGTAAAGCTTGACGTACTCCTCGTTGTATTTTTTGTTTTCAATGATGTAATTGATCATTCCCCCCAGGAATGCGATGTCAGTCCCGGAACGCAGGGCTGTATAGATATCTGCCTGGGAGGATGTGCGGGTAAACCTCGGGTCCACGCTAATGAGAGTGGCTCCCCGCTCTTTGGCCTTCATCACCCAGTGGAAGGATATAGGATGATTCTCGGCCGCATTGGAGCCCATTATCAGGATCACATCGGCATTACGGATGTCAATCCAATGATTCGTCATAGCGCCGCGACCAAACGACTCTGCCAGAGCCGCTACAGTGGCGCTGTGTCAGATACGCGCCTGGTGCTCGATATACACCAGGCCCAATCCGCGCAGAAATTTTTGAAAAATGTAGCACTCCTCGTTGTCCAGGGCCGCGGATCCCACCGAGGCGATTGCATCGGTCCGATTGACCACCTGGCCCTTGGCATTCTTAGCCATGAAGGTGGCGTCACGGGTCTTTTTGATCCGCTTTGCGATTTCATCCAAGGCCCAGTCCCAGGAGACTTCTTTCCATCCTTTGGCGCCGGGGGCGCGATATCGAGGTTTTGTCAACCTCATGGGGTTGATGTCTCCGGAGAGCGCCTTCAATGTGGCTCCCTTGCTGCACAGGGTGCCCTCGTTGATGGGATGGTCAGGATCCCCATCGGTATCCACCACCTTTCCATCCCTCACGTGGACGATTATGCCGCATCCGACCGCGCAATAGGGACAGATGGTGGTAACCTCCCGAGTGCCCTTAAGCTTAATGGTTGTGGCATAGGCTACAATCGGTGACAAGTCGAATCCCAGGCTTCCCAAGACTGCGCCAGAGATCGTAGTCCCCGACAGCTTGAGGAAACCCCTTCTGGTAAGTTCCATAAAAGTCCTCCTCTTAGATGTTAGCTCTTGTATTACTTTATGTTTCTATTGAATTAATGCCTCGACCTTATTCCCCCCCTTCCTTTTTTCTAGGATTGAATTCAGCAAAGAGCTCTCTTGATGAGATGGAAGATAAATAACCTTACGACTATTTTCCCTCGATCTTGCGGAGCACCTTAAACAATTCCTTGATGTCCGGGAGCTTATTTATATCATGTATGTCTGCATATCTGACTACTCCTTTTCGGTCTACGACGAAAAGAGCTCTTTCAGACACACCGTCAGCCCTCAGTACATCATATTTAAGGGATACTAGCCCATGCGGCCAGAAATCTGATAACAAAGGATACGTTAATCCACCCATATAACGCTCGAAAGAAACTAAGGTCGCCATATTGTCAACGCTGATACCCAGAACCTGGGTATTTAGCCCGTCGAACACCGACTGATGGTCGGCATACTCGGGCAATTGCTTGGCTCAGACAGGGGTCCACGCCGCGGGAAAGAAAGCAAGCACTATATTTTTTCTCCCACGAAAAGCCGAGAGGGTCACCGGTTTTCCATGAGTTCCCGGCAAGGTAAAATCCGGAGCTTCATCACCCACCCTGATTTCTCCGGTTGGTCTGGCACGAGAAGGCTTGAAGATTAAATCCACCATCGACTGATCCATAAGTGTTTTTACCTGAGGTGGTGATACGATTGCCAGGGATACCTTTTTGGCCAATAGCCTTCGCTCCTCATCTAAAACCTGAACCATCACCTCATACGGGCGGATCCCAACAATCTTTCGACCATTAAGAAACAGGGTGGGCGTGGAATAGACATCCAGGCTGCGGGCCAGTTTTGTGTCCTCATCCATTATTTTCTGATGCAGGGGGCTCATGAAGCTTTTCCGAAAAGCTTTCATATCCAGCCCCAGTTCCTCCGCCAGATAGAATAACTGTTCTTCACGAAGATCATCTTGATTTTCAAAGAGAAGCCTGTGCATCTCCCAGAATTTTCCCTGCTCACCAGCGGCCAGAGCCGCCGAGGCTGCACCCCGGGCCCAGTCATGAAACGGATGCAGGGCATACTTCCAGACCAGACGCACGTCCTTGCTCTCCAAAACGAGTCGCTCAATGATAGGCATAGCCCTTGCGCAAAAGCTGCACTGAAAATCGCCAAACTCCACAATGGTAATGGACGCATCCGGAGGACCTTTCACATATGAATTCCCCAGAGGGATATCAAAACGCTGTAATTTAATCTGTGCAGATGCTAAAACAGAAGCGAAAAGATATAGTAAAATAATGGAGACGATTACGATGGCTCTCAGCAACATAGGGCAATGGAGGGATTTAATTCCAGATCCTATAGTTTTCATAATGCCCCCCAAGAAAAAGCATGGGATATGATCCGATTTCTTTGTCTGCCAAGATAGGGCGAGCGATTGCTTCCTCGCATTAAATGTCAAAATCTTCACAGTTGAAACGGACCGTATAGAAATCCAGATTTACAATTTGGTGTCTCTTTAACATGCCCGCAGGGGTTGTGTCAACTATTTTTTCCAATAAAAATTAAAAATTTTTTCTAGTTATCCATACATATTTAAACTATGAGAGGAAAACAATAAAAATTAATATGTTAATTATTTCACATGACTTATAATACGTTACCGGGCATTCATATGCGGGAGGTGAACGAAATTACTTGATGTCTTTTTCCGGGTGAGGCTCAAATCACGCCTGTGCTCAATTGTGATTGAATCAGACTAATAATCACCTGAAAACACGATTGGACTTGACGTGAAGAGATGCAATGAAATAAAATTTAAAAAATTTGGATCAATGGGAGAGAATAATGAACAACTGGAATTTCCGCCGTGAGCGTGTCAGGGAAATTGTTAAGAGACGACCTGCATATGAAGATATTCTAAATTTTCTTCTGCGCGTGATTGAAGCTCGCGAGAAAGCAGCTTTGGCATTGCTTCCTGGCCAGCTAATGCCGGTGGACGAAAAATTTCAGAAAAAACTGGAAGGCGGCCTTCCTGTTTTAGATCGGGAGAGCCTTCCCCTTGATGATGAGGCGCTACGAGAATTTCTGGATCCCCTGCTGGATATCCTGGAAGAGCGCAAGCCCGATGAAATAAAGAAAATCCGATCGGCCTCAGTCGATGGCCAGATTGAAGTGGTTTCCTGGGTTCGAAGGGATTTATCCGGGGCCAACATGGAGGCAGCAAGCAACCGAAAAGATTTGTTGGATGAGGGACTCATGGCCTTCTTAGCACATCATGCGGCCTCCGCTCTCCTAGGCCTTTACGCTCAACAATATGATCAAACCTTGGCGTCAATCCACTGGGACCAGGGCTATTGTCCTATCTGCGGGGGCATGCCTCACATGGCGGATTTGCGCGGGCCTGAGGGTCGGCGTTTCCTTGCCTGTGGATCATGCAAACATCGCTGGAATTTCCCGCGCATCACCTGTCCGTCTTGCGGCAATAAGGATCAAGAGAGCCTGGGATATTTCTGGGCCGAGTCGGAAAATGAATACAGGGTGGATTACTGCACTGCATGTAAGAAGTATCTCAAAACTGTCGATCTCCGGGAGCGAGAGTTCCCCCTCGATCTGGAGATAGAGGATGCTGCCACCCTCCACCTTGATCTGCTGGCCCAGAAGGAGGGTTATGAGCCTCTTATTCCACAGAGCGTCATTCCCTAAGCCAGACATGAAGAAAGCATTTTCGTCATTTTGGTTCCACTTGCGGTGTGGGCAATCAGAATGATGAATCCAAGATTATGTGGCGGATTAGGAAAAAGGGGTTCCGGAACCTCATCATTCAGTACATTGACATTAGCACCCCGGAATAAAAAGATACGTTTATGACTGAGCAAAGGTCAGACCAGGAATTACAACAGGGCATGGAAGAAGGCTTAGAGGATCGATCGTCTTTAGCATCCGAACGGATTGCCTTTGCGCTGGAAGTGGCGCGCCCAACACTGATATTTGGGGCAGGCGGATGGGCAGCCGATAAATTACTGGAGACCGGAGGTTTATACGCCGATGGTTTGCATAGGACTATCCGGGAGACTGGCGAACGGGCGGAAAAGCTCCAGCAAAAGATCGACCGAAAGAGCCACGAGATCATCGATTTCTTCAATCAAATATTCACCGGTAAAAGCGTTGAATATAAGGAAACTCTGGCAGTAAGATTGGAAGAGCGCCCTCTTAACTTCTACCAGAAGCGCCTGGATGCCATCGGAGACACGATTTTCACGGCCTCCCTGATCGTCGGTGTTCTGGTTGGCCTCTGGGGTGGCTATGGCCGTTATCTTGACCGAAAACGGCGTATTGAAATGACGCATCAGCTTCGCCGCCAAAATTTATATATGCACCGTATCCTGAGAGCATTGTCCCGCCATCCAGCACATCAAAAAGATCCGGCAAACCCTCCGAAGTGAGCATCTCGTGGTTCCCCCATAACATTTGCCACCATTAAAACGGCCTTCCCGGTATAGGCATTGGGAATGGGCTCCCCTTTGGGGAGGCGGTTGGCCCATATATATGTTATCGAGGCCAAAGGCGGATGTTTACCGTACCAAAGACGGATTAAACCATATTTGAAGGCTGTTCCTGCGGAAGCCTTTTCAGGATCATATCGAAACGTCACGTAGATGCGAGCCGGGTAATCGTCCCCTTCTCTCGTCCTGGCGTCCCCTTTGCTAAGGATTCCCTGAACTTTCCAGCGCCAGGAAAGATATCGGTACCGTTCAGGATTCAGGGCAACCTCGCGATAAACGCCGGAGGCGGACGCATCGCTTTCATTCTGCAGATAAGAGTTACTTCCTTCCCTGACCACCTTATATCGAGTATGGCGAGAAATCTTATTAAAGTACAGATGCTTCCAGCCATTTGGTAGCCCCTCCGATCCCATAGGCCCGGAAAAATCCTCCTGAAAGCCCTCTGCTGATTCCGCTTTCTCGGCAGCAAATAAAGATGTTCCCACAGTTATATGTGATAACAACAAAAAGACAATGAAAATTTTCATAGTTAACGCGCGCATTCATGGATAAATACAAAGATATTTTTCACATGAAAGCTCCTGTTCTACTTTTATAAATAAAATAAAAGGATTATTACAATATCTTTGAAGGGGTTTTAAGCTCGGCATAAATTATCCTCCCATTATGTGAAAAAAAGAAATATAAAAATATAGAAAAGCAGTTTCTTCCTTTATGAAAGGTGCTATGGCGCCTTGGCAATTTTACTCCTCAAGGCTACCAATATGAAGTGCTGTTTGCTGCCGCTCAGCACATTTTCGGTCCTCTCCCAAATGAAAAAATGAAATTTTAAAAAAAATTTCTTGACAGTAGATTTGCTTTTCTGTACATTAATTACATCAAAAAAAGGGAAGAGATTGGAAGGGATGGACGTCAGGATGCTGAATCTGGGCCTTATTCTCGCCCTACTAGGGCACGAAGCCAGATCTGCGTCCGCCTGAAAACAATCATCCCTTTTTTACATTATATAGTTCAGACGGCCGCGGGATATTAAGACTCGCGGCTTTTTTTGTTCGCCGCAACAGGTTGTATGCATTTAACGACATCCACAGCATAAATTGATGACTGTCGGAAGGAGGTGAGACGCATGGGGTTGGAAAGCGATCTCCCCCCGGGAGGCGAGGATGATCTATTACAAAAAAACTCATTTGAATTCAAGAAGGAGATATATGCCATGCCTAGAAATATCATGATATTCGACACTACCCTCCGGGACGGTGAGCAGGTTCCCGGGGCAAAGCTCAACCCACAGCAGAAGCTGGAGATCGCCCGCCAACTCGCCCGCCTGGGGGTGGACGTTATCGAAGCGGGCTTCCCGGTCTCCTCTCCGGGTGACAAGGCTGCCGTGACCCATATTGCTAAAGAGGTTAAGGGATGCACCATCGCAGGCCTGGCCCGCACCATCAAGCAAGACATTGATGATGTGTGGGAGGCCGTCCAGTTTGCCGAAGATCCCAGGATTCATGTCTTCCTGGGTTCATCGGACATACATCTGGAGAGCAAGCTGCGCATGGATCGAGACAAAGGGATCGAGATGGCCGTTGAGGCGGTCCGCTACTCACGCAACTTCTGCCCGAATGTAGAGTACTCCACGGAGGACGCGTCGCGCAGCGAGTTCGAATACCTGTGCCGGATTATCGAGGCGGTGATCAATGCGGGCGCCGCAGTGGTCAACATTCCCGACACCGTGGGATACGCATATCCGGAGCAATTCGGGGATCTGATCCACCGCATCCGCAGCACCGTGCCCAACATTGACAAGGTCGTCCTCAGTGTTCACTGCCACAACGATCTTGGTATGGCAGTCGCCAATTCCATCGCAGGAGCGCAGGGCGCCGTCGATGGAGGCGTGGACGCTTACATCAATACGTCGTTGAACGGAATGGGGGAACGGGCCGGCAACGCGGATCTCGTTTCTGTGCTTCTGGCTGTAAAAAAATCCAGCGGCCTGGCTGATAAATACTCACTCGATGAGAGGATCGATGTCTCACACTCCTGGGAGATTGCAAGATACGCTTCCTATGCCTTCAATGTATCGATTCCCATCAACCAGCCGGCCGTGGGAGCCAACGCCTTCGCCCATGAGTCCGGCATCCATGCGGACGGCGCGCTGAAGGACCGAAACAACTACGAGCTCTACCACTTCGAAGATCTGGGAAGAGGAGAACCGGTAATCGTGGAAACCGGAAGGGAGATCACGGTGGGTGAGTACAGCGGCATCAAAGGCTTCCGCAATGTTTTCGACAGGATGGAAGTGGAATTCGGAAGCGACGAGGAAGCCGCCGAAGTCCTCGAGCTTGTGC
>CAZTAS010000226.1:0-10151 GCA_964611635.1 uncultured Thermodesulfobacteriota bacterium | reverse complement strand
CTTTGCTATAGATTTTCTTATTTGAGCGCTTATGGGGATAAACCCCGCCTCTACGTTGGGAGAAAGGGGAAATTCAGAACCTTGGAAAAATTAGGCGCTATACCTTACATTACTTATACGAATACAACTTTGTATGAAGGAGGTGGAGCTGAAGGAGGGCCTTTCCGTGGGAGCGGTGTGGACGCTTTATGAGGCGGCCAAACGCCTGGGGATAGAGAAGGCGCTGGGGGCGGATGTTGAGGGGAAGCTTACTTTCTGGCAGGTAATTGCACGGGTTATTGGCCAGGGTTCTCGGCTGTCGGCGCTGAGGCTGGCCCAGGTGCAAGCGGCGTGCGATGTATTGGGCATCCAGCGTGGGTTTGATGAAAACGACCTGTATGAGAACCTCACGTGGTTGCGCGAGCGCCAGGAGTGCATCGAGCACCGCCTGTTTTCCGCCCGCCGGGGCTGGAGAAAGCCTGAGCTGTTTCTCTAACGAGCACCTCAAGACAATCTGTTCGATGGAGATGAATGTCCATGGGGGTGGCTCCTGCTTACGAATCTTCACGCCCCGGGCCCAATCCTCCACGCTGCTTTAAGCCCTTGACATCAGCCTTCCCCAAGCCCTCCCCCACAGCAACCCTCGTGTAGACACGCGCAAAAAACTGCCCAGACGACGAAAATATCTTTGAAACACAGTAAGTTAGACTTATCTCATGATGCTTCCTACGGGGTGAACATCCGGTAAGAATAGGGAGGACACTCCTAAGATTTAAAACAATCCTCAGTGTTTCTTCCGCTTTTAAGCTTATACGGGCTGCTCTTCAATATTAATCCTAAAGCCAAGAGAAGCAACCCAGAGAAAATAAGCCAAATCAAATAATAGCTACCAGTTGCGTCATACGTCCAACCAGCAAGGGTTGGACCTATTATCCCCCCAACTGATGCAGACCCCATTGTTATCCCGAGCAATTTGCTGAAAGATGTCCTTCCAAAATACTGCAAGATTATAGCTCCCCTCAAGACCATACCCCCTCCATAGGCCGGGGAAAAAAGAAAGAGGAAGGGGAAAACAAGCCAAAACAACCGGGCATAAGAGAACGCGAGCATTCCCAAGGCCATAAGGCAAAAAGCTAAAGCCAGAACACGTCTTTTATCATAGAAATCCGTAAGCCAGCCAAAACCAAGCCTTCCAGAGATGCTGAGCAAGGGTATAGAGGCTGCAATTATACTGGCCGTATGTCTTTGCATTCCCACGCTACCGAGGTAGGGCATGACATGGAGGATGACTGCCGAAATGGCCAAAAACCTGATGGCTTCGGCAATATTTATGTACCAGAAGTCTTTACTCTTAAGGATTTGTTGAAATTCCATTGCGCTGTTTTCCCTGGCTCCGGGAACGAATTTATCCTCAGTGCGGGGCTCTCCGTCAGGCAGATACCCTAGTTCTTCAGGTTTATTACGAACGACCAAAGACAGAGGAATCCCCAGGACCCACATTCCCAATCCAAGGATAACCATTGTGGTTCGCCACTGATAGGTGTCAACAAGCCAGGCTATCGCAGGAACAGTCAAGCCGCTGGCGCCGATTCCGCAGGCCACGATCCCCATCGCCTTACCCAGATTCCTGTCAAACCAGTCTGCCACGACTGACATAAGGACCAAGCTGGTGCATCCGCCTGCTCCCAAAGAAAGGAGCAGAAATGAACCATAAAACATGACAAGAGATTTTGTCAGACTGAGAAGAATAAACCCCAAACCCGTTACGACTATGCCTCCTAAAAGCACTTTTCTTGAACCCAGACGATCAACAATGAAACCTATGAACGGAGCCATTATGCCCATCTCCAACCCACGAAGGCTGGAGGCGATGGACACCTGGGTATAGCTCCAGCCAAACTCTTTCACTATGGGCTCAAAAAAAGCGGTGAAGCCGTAGAACACAGCACCAGCAACATAAAAAGCAATGAGGAAACAGGCTATGACTATCCACCAACCGTAAAAGATTCCCACAAGCATTGTAAGCCACCTTGGTCTCCCATGGCCATTGAGCAATCAGAGAGATTGAAACTCAAATTTATAGTGTACCCCAAATCTGAAAAGACGCAACAAAGTAAAGAAGCAAAACCTTTGAGATGGGCACGTATGAGATGGCGCTCTTTAAGTCTATATCGCGTGAAGTTACCACCGGCGTAATCCATTCACAATAGATGCTGCCACCCTTAGGTCATGATCTCGCCGGCTTTATCTTACACACAGCGATCAACCCGGCCCTTGATCGAGGCCTGTCATTTTTCGCAAAAAATGTTTGATTTTACAAGCTTAAAGCACCAAAATGAAAAAGGCTGACTCATCAACTTCTTGGACAAGGCTTGAAGTTATAGGTCATATCATGAACCCTGAGAGAGAATATCGCGTGTTGCAGCGGCGACTGAACCGCCATGTGACAGGTACCCCAGAGTCCCAGACTCTCATGAAAATCCTGAGGCTCCTTTTCTCACCTGAGGAAGCCAAGCTTGCCAGGAGGATCCCCATTCGCCCCACTGCCCTGGATGTTTTCTTTTGCACGCTGGGCATCCCTCGGGACGAACTTGGGGATCAATTGACCAGGATGGCACAGAGAGGGGTGGTGCTCGATTTTGAACACCAGGGACAGCGCTATTTTGTGCTTCCGCCAGTGGTGATCGGCTTCTTCGAATTCATCTTTATGCGCGTAAGCGGGGACCTGCCTATGGCAGAGCTGGCTCGCCTTTTTGATGAATACATGAACGAAAGCGATCGCTTCCCCCGCACTGTCTTTCAAGGCCAAACCCAGATTGCCCGCTCGCTCGTCCGGGAGGAAGCGCTTCCAAAGACGGACCACACAGAAATTCTCGACTGGGAGCGGGCAAGCCGCATTGTGCAGACGGCATCTGCTATAGGCCTCTCGCTGTGCGCCTGCCGCCATAAGGCAAGTCATCTGGGGGAAAGCCTGTGACAGAGCGCTCCAGACCTGCCTTTCGTTCAACTGCGCTGCAAGGGCCATAATCAGGAACAGCCTCGCCAAACCGAAAACCGCTTCTGAGGCGATGCGGATTCTGGAACACTCCAAAGAGGCCGGTTTGGCTCAGATAGGCGACAATGTGAGACATAATGTGGCCTATGTCTGCAATTGCTGCGGTTGCTGCTGCGGTATGATCCAGGCATCAAGACCTTCGACATCCGCAAGGCGGTGGTCACCTCCAACTGCATCATGGATGTTGATCTCTCCCTGTGCAAAGGATGCGGCAGGTGTGCGAAAGTATGCCCGGTGGGTGCCATCGAAATCGCACAACAAGGGGAGGGGGATAAGAAGCGCAAGTGGGCTGCGCGCGACGAGACGCTGTGCTTGGGGTGTAGTGTCTTTTATTCAGCCTGCGAGTTCAGCGCCATTAGCATGAGGCCGCACGAGCGCAGGGTATTCACCCCTGAGACTATTTTCGATCAGACTGTATCCATGGCCATTGAGCGAGGCAAGCTGGCCGACCTTCTCTTCGATGAACCTGAAAAGCTGACTCATCGGGCACTGGGGCGGATGGTCAGCATTTTGGAAAAATCTCCTTCATTCAAGGCCGCCATGGCCATCTCGCCGCTGCGGTCGGCTTTTCTGAAAGCACTTGCTGCGGGGGCAAACAGGATGCTGGGAGACTTCGTCCAGGTGTTTGAGTGATCTGGATCTCGGGCAACCATGTCCTTCTGGGTGGAAGCCTCATCTTTATTGGATACATGGGGCTCATAATGTTCTTTCTTGGGATTTTGTCTTGAAAATTAGGGAGATGAAACTGATCTTCAGAATTTTGCCGTAGGTGATAATATCCAAAATCATCAAAAATCTTTATGACATTTGCATTCTGGGGTTCGACACGAAATGTCGAAGGAATCGTTCGGTTCTCACCCGGAAAGGATCAGCAAGTTTTATTGCCTGCATTTTGCCTGCAAAAACTTGCTGATAAGACAGCTTTTGACAGGTTTTGCAGTCTAAAAGGATAAGGCTAACTAGTTGTAGTTCCTTTAATTTGCTGGCGCGCCTGGCAGGACTCGAACCTGCGACCTACGGATTAGAAGTGTGATGAACCTATAATTGACTGACAATGACAGAAAGTGCCAGGTAACGAAAATAGTTCTTGATATCAATACCTTATTGATATATCTTAGATGACACAGGTTGACAGGAAGAAACTCGAAATACCGTGTTTTGGTTATCCCTAGGTTAACCCTGGATAAAGTCCCCCGATTTCTGAATCACTTATGCTTTTCCAGGATGAGAAAGGCATAACCTACTTGTGATGGAGCATGAACGATGGCCGCCAAGAAGTCAATCAAAAAATACATCGGCGTTTATTATTCCGAGTCCAAAGTCCGGAGGTGGAGGGAGCGACCTGACCGCTGCTATTGGGTAGCCTTCAAGGAAGCCAAAACGGGCAAGCTACGTTGGGAGCGGTGCGGCTGGGCATCTGAGGGCTGGACACCGGAAGCAGCGCAAAACCGACGTCGTGAATTGCTAGAGGAGGACAGGGTAGGCTCATATAGACCCAAACGAGAGAGGAAGGCGGACCAGCTCACGTTCGGTGTGCTCATGGGAAAACACTATCTCCTATGGGCAGATGACAATAAAAGGCGTGCTCCTGATGATCGCTCTATATACCGGAATTGGCTGGCCTCTCGTTTTGCTGATAAAGCCCTAAAAGATATTGCACCCCTCGATCTCGAGCGCTTGAAGAAAGACATGCGCCAGGCAGGTAAATCTGAGGCCACGGTAAAGCATGCGCTTTGCTTAGTGAGACAGGCCTTCAATAAAGCTGTGATGTGGGGCCTTTGGCACGGAGAAAATCCATGCGGGAAGGTTTCCTTCCCAAAGCCAAACAACGCACGACGCCGGTTCTTGTCCCATGACGAATCGGCTAAGCTTCTCGATGCGTTACGACAGCGGAATCCCCAGATAGCCCACATAGCTACACTTTCTCTTTATGGCGGATTACGTCTGGGTGAAATTTTCGGCCTCACATGGTCGAATGTTGATGTGGACCACGGAATCATCCATGCCCTGGATACCAAGAACAAGGAATCCCGGCCCATCTTCATAACCGATCCCATCCGTGAGGCCCTCAAGGAACTCCCTACTGGCGCTCCTGATGAGCCACTGTTCAAAACCAACAAGGGTACACCCATTCAATGGCTGAGCAAGGTTTTTAAATCCATTGTGGATAGCTTGGGGTTGAATAAAGGGGTAACCGATAGACGGGAGCGGGTTTATTTTCACACGCTGCGCCACACCTATGCCTCATGGGCTGTCATGGCTGGCATACCCCTCTACGTGGTAGGAAAGGCCATCGGCCACAAGAGCACCGTCATGACGCAGAGATATGCTCACCTGGCTCCCGAAAGTCAAAGGGCCGCGTTTGAGGCCGTGGCCAGTGCTTCCACACTGAAAAGAGAAATCCAGGAAGGGCCTATGAGTTCGAAAATGCCTGGAGAAAAGTAGCCGAGAGCGACGGCCGCCAGGGAGAGGATTTTTTTGAAAAACAGGAAGAGAACAGGGGATGTCGCCCTGACACATTTCTCAGGGTCGAGGACGCTAAGACGTGAAGCCTGGTTATCGTCTTCTTTCGTGCTTCAGGTGGCTTGCCTGCCGGAGACCAACGCAAGGAGGACGCAATGACAATCCACGCAAATAGCCCCCGGTATTTCCCAGAGCTAAGGCTTGATCCCTTGAAACGGTACGCCACAAGATGGGTGAAGCAATTCCCAAGACTTGACATCAGAACAATTCTTCTCTATCATTACTTCTCTCGACACGCTTCCCGATTTCCCCACATCTTTGGAGGAATCCCCAGTATCAAATATGTGGTCATTCTTGAAGTTGCTCCTTCAAACGCCGATGGCTTCCTCGAATCTTATGAGGAACTCCAAGCAGCGACCGGCCATAACCAAGTGCATGATGAGTTTCATCTTCGCCGTTTCATTGATGCCGCTTTTACGGAAGTATACCATAGAGCACCAGAATATGATTTGCGGCGGGACTGGTTCTTTATTCCAAGGCGGCTTGAGGAGGAACCACCCTCGTTCATCGTAACGGAAGAGCCTCACTGGGTCCTTTACCAACGCCGACCAAAGAGGAGAGCAGACGGTGGTGAATTCTCAGAGCGTGACCTGGACAGAACGCAATGCAGGGCTGTGGCGGAGCAGCTATGGGAGAGAAATCCGGGCCTCACGATTACAGCGGTGATTAACAGCGCTGAAATAAGACAAATTGTAAGAAAGAATTACATAGATAAAACCTTACGTAATTGGATAAAAGACCTTTGCCCAAACCGAAAGCCAGGTCGGAGGCCTAAAGTCAAATAATCCTACCACATTTGTTTCAAGAAAAACTCCCGTCTATAAATGGTAAGCATCTTTCTACTTCTAATAAACCCGCTGGCGAATTGTCTCATAATTTCAGCATATTAAATGTACGAATTCTTTCCTGAAAAACTCCCGCGGTAGCAGCGAAAACTGTTTTTGATCACAGGCGGGAATTTTTTCTACTCAGACCGGGTCTTATAGTGTCCTTTTATGCCACAATTGATCAGGAGGACACCATGGAAAAACGACATCTTTCACGGCATGCACTGGCAAAACGCTGGAATACCTCAACGAGAACGGTGGACCGCATCCGTCAGGCAGGAGGACTCGCCTGGAATGATCTAAGCGGAGGGCGTGGAGCGAGGCCGTTGGTCCGGTTCACGATCGAGGACATTCTCAAGTATGAGGAACAGATGAGGCAAAATCCCATTGAACCAAGGAAGCAGCGGTAATGCCCTCTACGACCAGTCCAAAGGATGAAATCCTTAAGGGCCTCAGCTTGCTTCATCCCACTGGTGTGTCCGAGATCTGCGGTATAGGGCCTCGTGTCGCCAAAAGCAGAGAGTGGATTGGATTCGCTGCTGGCCAAAAGGCCATTGTCTCTGCATGGTTCAGCTACCCGGAAAAGGCCGCTGAGACCGCCGTGCGCATGGATGAGGTCGGGTTTCAGGGTATCTTTTTGGCTTTAAATCCCTGCGATCCAGCCTTGCTTGCCAGGGCTAATCAGAGGCTCAAGGCGGGATGCAACCGAACCGGGGACAAGGAAATACTCTTTCTCAAGCATCTCCTAATTGATATCGATCCGAGGAGGCCTTCGGGCATCAGCTCCAGTGATGACGAGCATAAGGCGGCGCTGAACCATGCAGAATCCATTGCCCAAGAACTCACAAAAACAGGATGGCCGCAACCACTCGTTGCAAGTTCTGGGAACGGCGCGCACCTCATTTACAGGCTCTCCGATTTGCCGAACGATTCGGAACATGTCGGAATTCTCAAAGCATGCCTCAATGCACTCGGTGAGCGGTTCTCTACGGAGCGTCTGGAGATTGACCGCACGGTCTTCAACCCTTCGAGGCTCACAAAGCTGTACGGCACCATGGTGCGCAAGGGCGACCACACGAAAGATCGCCCCCATCGCCAGGCGAGAATTCTCAGTTGTCCTACACACCTGGAAGCAGTTCCCCTCGAGCTACTCCACGCCCTATCCCTCAATGCAAAGACAGATTCTCGCCAAACAAAATCTCAGGATGCCGGTGGCAAAAGTAACGCGGGGGGCAGATTGAGAGTGGCAGAGTATCTGGCGCATTACGACAGGGCTGTCAAAGATGTTAAGAATCACGGTGATGCCACTTTGTACGTTATGGAGCGGTGTGTTTTCGATGACTCCCATTCGGGTGGAGAGGCAGCTATAGTTCAGAATTCTGATGGGACCCTTTGCTATCAATGCTTCCACGCAAGTTGCAAGGGGCGCACATGGGCGGAGGCGAGACGGATCATCAGTGGGGACGATAGCCTTGCGATGTTCTGTTCAGACTATCAGGGAGCTTCTCCAGTAAATACACTGCCTGTCCCAGAGAAGGAAGAGCACACTGCGGACCGCTTCGCCGTTGGTGATGTGGTCTTGGCCTCGGACAAACAAAATTATGGCCATGTCATCGCTCTTGAAGACCACATGGTAACGGTGCATTTCCGGAACCCGCGAACAGGTAACGTCAGGATCAAGAGCTTTCCCCCTTCTGGGCTGACAAAGGTCCATGGCAAAGTCGGAGACCCCGAGGGGGATAGCCGAACCATTGAAGTGGTCACCATGGGAGAAATTCACCGATCTCACTATGAATTTCCCCCTCCCATTATTGACGGGCTTCTTGACCATTTGGATTCGCTGCTTTTGACCGGCGCCGCTGGTCTGTGTAAATCCCTGGTAGCCCTCTGCATCGCACTCGCGGTTCCCGCTGGAAAAATGCTTTTCAACCAATTTCCTGTGCCGCGCGCGCGAACGGTACTTTTTCTTCAGTCTGAAAACACGTTAAGGGCTACCAAACAGCGTCTGGCTGCCTTGTTGAAGACCTATGAAGGGAAACCTGGGTATCCTGCATACGAAGAGGCTCTGGACAGAATCGCGACCACCATGATTGACGGTTCAGACTGCAGGCTTTCGGGGGATTTTGCCAATCCCGGATTTTATGGCCAGGTAAGAGAAATGATCGAATTGGTTGGTGCGGAACTTCTCATCCTGGACCCGCTGATCTCGTATCATTTTATGAATGAAAACGATAACGTGGGAATGAGGTTTGTTCTGGACACGCTGACGAAGTTGATGACCGAAACAGGCTGTTCGGTGCTTGTTGTTCATCACCATGGGAAGGGCGATCACTCGGGGGTCAACCAATCGAGGGGGGCCTCGGCGATCACGGACTGGTCGAGGGCTGTCCTTACATTGACCCGGCAAGGGCCTAAGAACCGGCACCTCGTTCAGGCAGAGAACACGAAGAGTGGCAATTTCGCAAAGGCCAAAACCTTCATGCTCGAGGTGGACGGCACCCGCGTCGTGCCGGTAGAGCCGGAGGTTGTGTGCCCGCCTTCCCAAGTAATAGAGGTTCTCAGGGACATGGGCGGCAAGGCGGATAGTAAAAACGAACTCAGCGAGAAACTCATGGAAGCCTGCGAAATATCCAGGAGGACCGCTTAAAATGCAATCAGGAGTGCCGTTGAGAGCGGCGTCATCCTTGAGGATCGCGCCGGGAAACGGTTCGGCTACTCAATACCGGGTAGCCACCTGAATTTTCTTTGATTTCAAGTTTTTGCAGGTGGCTACTGGCTGGGGCGGCTACTCGGCGTGGTAGCCACCCATAACATAGCGAAATCATTGAACATCCTTAGGTGGCTACATCGGCCTTATAATATAAAAACGGGTAGTAGCCACCCGTTTTATCAACCACAAGACCAGCTTCCCATGAGCCCCATAAAACTCTCTGAGAAAGCAAGCAGGTTGAAGAGCCTCGCCTCGGTGTCCACCCGTTCGGATGAGCTCGAAGAAGATGGCGCCAGCAGTGACCTCAGCCGGGTTCAAAGCGGCACCAGCGAGGAAGGGTTGGAAGATTGTTCCCATGCCGTTATTTCTCCGGACTTGAATCGACGTTTGTACCAGGAGATCCAAGCACGATGGTCGGTCCTGACCAAGAAACTGGCCGATTCAAAGATGAGGGGGATTACGAAGCTCATAAGAAAGCATCACCCTGAGATGTACGCTCGGACCGTGGCTCAGGAGGCGGAGGTGTTCAGGGTGTTCCAAGACTGTGCGGAGGGGAGGGGTGGCCCTGAAGATTTCGAAAAGGCCTGGACCAGTGGTTCCACCTGTTCGATGAATGGATTGAACGGGCATTGAAACAGTCCAATCCTATCCATGATGGAGGGGCAATAACATGTATTCATTGTCAGCATTTTCTTCCTGACACCGTCAATCCCAAAGAAGGGCTGGGTTCGTGTGAAGCAAAACCGTGGGATTGCTGCAAGGCCCAGTGGCCGAACCGGATCCATTTATGCCGGTGTTTTGAAGAGACATGCAAGTAAAGGGAAAGCCGTTATTGACGTGTCAGAAAACCAAACAGGATGTGAACGATGGAATGTTTTAACACCAAACCGATCAAACAATACAGGGCCGTGGTGGAAGCCCTGAGGAAGCTGGCAGCGGATGAAGGTCTTGAGGCCGCCAGATTCGCAGGCAGGTAAGGATCTATCTGTAAAACAACGCTGAGGAGTTCCAAAATGGGTTAGGCGAGCAACGCATGAGCTTCGCGGAGGCTCTGGGC
>CAZTAS010000225.1:0-10185 GCA_964611635.1 uncultured Thermodesulfobacteriota bacterium | reverse complement strand
TTGAGCAAGGTGTAGCACCCCTCTCTAATTTACACAACTTATTTTACGTTACCGAACTCAATTTTTACTTGATTTGCGCTTCGGGCTGTAGTATTCTTTTTTCGTTTCATTTTTTTGTGCTCCTTGTTGAGAGATTTTATTGGATCAAAACAAAGTGCATTTTTATATACTTATCCCCTTTGTTTAACAGTATTTTCAGGCCCAAATGCAAAATCTGGATTAAAAACCTTTTTGTGTTCTCATTTCTTCTTCTCTTTCTGAAAATCCTGAAACCGTCTGATAGTCCGCGGCTCGTGAAACCATGTGTCAAAAAGTTGCGCCTCGCCGGTACGTGTATCCAGAACCCAGATCTTTTCGGCATTGGAATCCGACACGATACTGTAACGGCCGTTCTCTTCTCTCCTCCAAATACCGACTACAGCAGCCACAAGTAACAAGACGATAATCACCCATAAAATATTACGCATCTTTGACTCCTTTTCTTAAAGGGTTTCAACCTATTCATACACTACCCGCTAAGAGTTGGTCAAATTTACTCTTGTCCCATGTCAAAGCCACTTATCCCCCTGATTCTTCAGCTAATTTTCTTAAAATAAAAAATCCTACTTAATTCATAATATTGATATCAATTCAATGATTGCAGTATAGGGCATTTAATTGCAATCCCTTAAACTTCTTAACAATACCCAATTAGAAAGAAGGAGGTAGATCATGAAAAAGATTTTCCTTATTTTATTCATGGTTGCGAATGCTTCGGGTTGCTCCAGCACAAAAGGCCATCTCAAGCCTAAGCATCAGATTAGGCTTAAGCCTGAACTAAAGGAACGAACTCTATATGTTAAAAATCGAAGATATCAAAGAGGCTATCAGGAAGAGAGTGTTGGAAGCACAAAAACAGATGGAAGAAAAATTCAATCAAAAAATCCAGGTGAAGGAAAAGGCTAAAGTTAAGGTAAGCACTATAGAAATATTAAGTGCCAAGTGGAATGGCTGGATATTCAGCAGTATAGGAGATGTGGAAATAAGCTTTACTCCTGAAGAGATTGAAGAGAATAAAATGATTTGATGATTCGTTTATCAAGATATTACAAATCTTACTTGTTTTTAGAGTGTTCAGCCATCACTCGAAGGAGGCTTTTTTCAGCGGCATCTATAAATGACTCCACTGTGGGAATTCGACTTCTAGAAAAGGGAATGACCGCCATGGAGAACTCCACGCGAGCAGGAATGCCTTGCAATGTGAAACGCTGACGTTTCAAAATTCTTTGTATCTTCTCTGCTAAAACGCGAGCTCCATGTAAGGGTGTTATTGGGAGAAGCAATAAAATACGATTTTCACCCAAAGTGCCTACAATATCCACTTTGCGGATGGATTTGCGAAGTCTCTCTAAAAGCTGATTTCGTATCTCTGGGCTGTTGTAATCAACATCCAGAGCGGTAGCGCGCTGTAACTCGATTTCTCGGATAGATATCAAGATCGCGGAAAATGTGCCCGGGTAACGCTTGGCCTTCTGAATTTCCCAGTCAAGCAAAAAGAGGGTCATATTGCGGTTTAGGGTATGGCTGGGCAGATCGCCCCATTGCTTGCGTTTTTGCTGAGCCCCGATGCGGGAGAATACATCATTGTAAATCTTATCCAAGAGGAATTCACTCATCCCCTGGCGTTGAAGAGTTTCCCTCACGGGATCAAGGATCTCCATAAGTTCTCGTTCGTTCTCCAGTGTATTTTCGAGGATGCGAATGATCTCATCCCCATCTATCCGCTTTTCTTCTCCTGAGAGCTGATTGAGCACCCAACTGGATTTGAGTTTCCCGAGGGTTGATCCTATCCGCTCACTGAGCCGTTGGTCTATTGATAATACCAATTCTGCTTTCAAAGGTTGGACACGCAGTTGCTCTACCAGCTCCATCTGGATGCGGGATAGAAGTTGATGCAGATGTTTACCTCCTTCGACCCCTTCTGCTTTGGCTTCCTCCATGGCCATGTGGTTGCCCACCCGCTCTACATAATCCACCAGCAGGTCGGTGAGCAGCTTTTCATTGCCAGTCAATCCGGCATTGCGGATCTCAGCGGCCAGAGTAATGAGCTCGGCGGCGCTTTTCGGGTCCTCCTTAATGTTAAAAATCATTTCCTCGATGCCACACCCTATTTCTTCAGCTGCCTCTTGAAGCACCTGAATCAGCCCCTCGTCTTGCAGCTCCCGGGCCAACTCCTTCATCAACTTGAGGAAATCCGACAGCGGCATGCCATCAGCTAGTAAAGCTTTCTTCAATTCAGGCAATATACGCCGTAGTTCCCTCACGTCAGGTAACATACGGCGCAAGATTTGTGCCAGTCGACGGATAGATATCTGCCCCTGGTTATACTCCTCCCGGATTAGGCGGATGATCACCTGGCGGGTCAGGCCTTGCGCCTCATCCAGGATGAGACCCTCTTCCCTGTAAACCATGCCCATTGCCTTCTGCGCTTCCATGGACTCCTGCAATTCCGCCCTCATCTTGAAAACGGCATGCATCATGCTTTCCAATGTAACAAAACCGGTGCCCAATGGAGTGGAACGGACCTCGTTCCCGAGCTGGTGAAGCTTCTCAGCTACTAATTGGCCCGGGCGCAGGCCATCCTCATCCGGTCCCTCACCGGAACCTGTCTTCAATACTTCCTGGCTGAACTTGCCGGGATCCTCCAGAAGATTTGCAAGAGATAGGCTTTTTTCAAGCTCGGTCAGCATCACTTCGCCGGCGGCCACCAACTCATCATACTCGGTTACTTTCTTATATTTATAAATGACGTAATTCAAGCGGATGTATTCCACACGATTCTGAACAAGGCTGGCTTTCATCTGTTCCACCGTAGGGCTTGTCCGCAGATCAGAAAATATAATTAAAAAGCGCAAGAGTTCATCTTCCACCATCCCGTCGTTGAAAGAAATGGATTGAACCCCTGCTTTTTTGAAATGGCTAACGATTTTACGAATGTTAACCCTTTTATCGATGCACCACTCTTCCAGATAGAGAGATTCTTTCTCCAACATTATGGTCAAGGGTGAAACCTTGGTCAGGCCTTCTTTTAACAAGTTATAGAAGCCCGGAATCATTGCAACAACTGATGGGTGGGAACCATGATAAATAGTTGCCTGATTGAAGATAAGGTTGAATTGTCGGGCAATCTTCTCGGAAAGCTGTTGAGATATCTTTGCCGAGCTGTGCTGGTTTTTGTTTGACATATTCATTGCTGTCTTTTTGTTGCTCTGTTATCTGAACTTCTTAAAAGTTGAAATAATGGATATCATTTGGTTTATTTTTATACCACATAGGATATGATACATCAAGCCCCTTGCTTAAGTAATTCTCTGATATGGTATTTTCAAGCCTTCGCGAAATATTGAGATCTAAAATGGGCCAGAAGAATCATCACAGAGAGAAAAACAGGGCAGAGGCAACGACTTCGCCTGACAAATGATAGTTATGTGAGTATTTACACAAAAAGGTTGGATAAGGTTCTGCCTTTGGTCTTGATTTGTCAAAAGGTGTCTTTTATAATTTTGTCATCGCTGACTTTCTGGAAGCGCCCTGAACTCTCCCGTCTCTTCGATCTTGACCGTGTAACCTTCGAGTTCTCCGGGAATTTTTGCCTCTAATTCAGGCGTTTTTTTGATTACGAATACCTTGATACACGGCTTGCCATTGCAGAGGCCTTGAGCCGTCCCCACCACGCCGGGTATGGCCATCAAGTCATTGGTGTGTCCCTTTAGAACCTCTTCAATTGTCTTTGCTGACATTTTCTTATCTTCTCCAGCATAGGAAGCGCTTTCATTTAAAAACTCTGCAAAGTTGCCCCCCAAAATTACAAACCCGAAAATTAATGAAAATGTTCCAATGAGCATCATCTTTGGAATGCTGTCTTCAATTTTATTCGTCACCAACAACCTCATCAGTCAACAAAAAGCATCTAACTTTTTGTGGATAAAAATTGAGCCCTGAAGTTTTCAGGGCTCGGGTTCTGTTCTCTTCCTATCTCAGAAAATCACAGTGGCTTCATTGGAGCAGATATCAGTACCTTCTTCGCAAACCTGGTAGGTGTAAAAACCACCGCCGCCACGACCTAAGTTGTCTTTATAAAAACCATCGTTTTCCGTGGTGGCAATTAGACCACCTTCCCGATAAATATCGACGTAGCTTGAGCTTGCACCGCTCCATTCCAGGTCAACCTTTTTGTTTATACCTCTGACATACCCAGTAGCGGTCAGCGTAATATCACCGCTGCCCTCGGACACTGTTACATCCTTGGAGGCAGAATCGCTGGCGCCGCCGTCATCCGTTACGGTGAGTGTGACAGTGTAAGTTCCGCTGGCTGCATAAGTATGGATCGGGTTTTGCGCTGTCGATGTTTTTCCATCGCCGAAGCTCCAGTCCCAAGTAATAGTTCCATCCGGATCAGAGCTCATATCTGTAAATGTAACGTATAGCTCAGAAGTGGTATACGTGAAATCAGCAGTTGGCGGTGAATTGGTTATTGCGCCACCGTCATCTACCGTTACGCCGAAGCTCGAGAGCACCAGGTCAATTGGATTGGCCAGCGTGCGAGTACTGCTTCCCGCGAATAGCAACCCAACCGGATTCTTGTTGCCGTCATGGGTCACGATCAAAGACCCTGAGTCACCACCTGCGCTGAATTCTCCGGGTGTTATCGCAATTTGATCCACAAATTTCGCCAATTTCTTGCATCTAAAGCAAAACGGGCCCTGACACTCATAACAAACATTCACAGTTACGTTGATTTCTGAAACCTCTCCTTGAGTCAAGCCGGTTGTCCGACCGTATTTCTAGACTTGCAATCCCAGCAATTCCACGGAAGCACCTATTGTCGTTGAACTAGGTGCGCCATACCCATCATTAGTGGGAGTTGAATAACCGAGCAAATCAGTTGATGAAATCGCGATTGCCGCATCAATGGTGTTAGGACTACCGTCAAAAAGGAGAGGCTCGAAATCAGCGAGGGTACCGATTGCGTCTTCCGGATTTTGTCCTCCATCATAAGGGCCTGGCTGGAGCACATTGTCGCCAATGGAAGCGTCGTTGCTGTTAGCTTAGACATGGTTGTTGCTGAGTGCGTAGACATTTCCTTGACCATCAATCACCCTGCACCCAATGGTGCCGGCGGTGATGTCGGGATGGCCTGTTGAAACGCCAGTGGGTACAGGTCTGGGAAACCATGCTGTGGGATCACTGAACGCAATGAACATGCCTGTGACTTCTTGAATAACCGGTACATGCTCTATAACTGGAGGAATCGTTTGAAGGGGGTGCATGGTGTATACCACAATGGCTGGCCTCCCATCTTCAGTGAGTCCGGTACCTGTCCCGATAACTCCTGGTATAGCCATCAACTCAGGGTTACGGCGATCTTGTATGGCCATCACTGCTTGAATGGCCGGGTTGGCTCTGTCAAAAACAACCGTTGATTGAGCAGTTTTCGCCTCAACTATGCTTGGCCCGAAGAATTCGCCATTCCCTATCCAATGTCCGAGGGAGAGAGCAAAAATAAATACAAAAAGACCAAGCGCATAGTTTATAATTCGATGATTTTTCATCATAAGTCCCCTTTTTCAGAAAAAAGCCGGATTATTTTGTGATTTTGCTTGTCTTGTAAGCAATTCCAGTGGCTTTGATCAGAGTTTGCCTTTCCCATATGGCTGATGCTCCACGGGGGCTGTGAAGTCGATTCTTGCAGCCGTTACTATCGCGCGCATCATCTCAACCTGCGCAACTTGAATAATCTCTGGCATGCTATCGACCATAAAGTCGGGTGTTTGATAGCGGCCATCCACGCCGCCCTCCATGGTACAGGCATGCAGCATGCGGCTCTCCAATGTGCCATCATGCAAGGCATCCTGTCTGCGGAGCAAGGCGGAAAGAATTGCCTCGACACCGTAGGCTGCCCAGTTTGAGACCATCCCTACCAAAGTGACATCCACCTCCGTGATATCGGCAGCTCCTTCTCCACAGGGGCATCGGCATTTCTCTCCATAGGGATGATTCTTGCGTGCAGCTTCATGAAGCCTGGGCGCGCCAAAGCCAATTTCGTTCCCCCTGTCGCCCATACCGATTGTGAGCACTCCCCACCGCCGGGACTCCTCGAACAGACGTCCTGCCTTAAATATATATTGCGAGAAATCTCTTCCATAGTTGTGGTATACTCCTTTTCGGTTTGGGCCGGTGACTTCAATTGCAATCACCGCCTTGGGAGTGAAGGTCTCCAGAAGGTAGGAAGACCGCTGAATGGCCTCGGCATCATCAATGGGAAAAGAACCGACCCCCACAAAACCGCGCATATAATCCTCAACCTCTTTCATCTTCTCCAGTTCAAGGTAGTTTAGCCCCGCTGCCCTTACTGTGGCTCGAACCATGTCCACCATCGAAGGCATTGTGATGATGAGGGGACGGGCGTTCATACTGAGGCAAAGGGCCCGGGCCAGACCCGCACTCCCCAGAGGGCCATCTGTCTCTCCGGTGCCGAAAGGTGAAACCAAGGCACCCGTGATCAAAATGACGAACTCTCCAGGACCAACCATCTCCACTAGCTTTTCACCAGCCAACAGGGTCGGCGATTTACCGTGATGCTCCCTCGCTGCCTCGTATAATTGATGGACAGGAGATGGCTTGAAATCCATGGTAATCAAACGATCAACATTTTCAGCTATTTTGTTGATCTTTTCCTGATCTTCTTTCATGATTATTGCCCTCCACTTGAATGTCCATGTCTGTCTAATGCTATGAATTAGAAGCCATTGGCAATTGATTCATCAAACCATTAACTTACTATTCTCAATCACTGCCACCCCATCCAATTCAAGCCGGGTGATTCCGGTGAATACGCCGTCGAGATGCACCCGGCTGTCTGTCTTGCCCCCAATGGACGAGTTTTTCCCCAAACCTATATGGGCAGTCCCTATTATGACAGCGTCGGGACGTTTCCCTGAAATTTCTCGCGATACCAGGTGGCTGGTACCGATTCCCAGTTCTGCCACATTGCGGCCATTGGGGTCTGTGTCCAAAGTCTTAGTGAGTCTCTGGACTGCCTCGGCCTCGCCCTGGATGTCGGTCACGATGCCACGTTCCACCTTCCACTTAAGGGGCTTGCTCAGCGGCCTCTGCCATCCGGGTATGCTTCCATCCACAACAACAAGCCCCTCAGATGAGCCTTCCACAGGGGCAATGGCAGCTTCGGCATAATCCGGAACCCCATATAGGCCCTTTCGGCTCAAGGGATGCAGCGCTACGGCTGTGCGTCCATCAAGGCTCAAATAAAGCTCGGTCCCCATGGATGAGCGGACATGAGCGGTTTTGGCGGAGGTCAGCATGTCTGCAAGTTTCAATGTGCGCGTTTCAATGGCATGAAGATCCTCCAGGGTTAAGTTTATGTTCAGTAGATGCTCTTCCGTGATGTCCACCAAGTGGGCCACCCGAGCACCGGCCCGATTCGCCTCAACCCTGGCCTGAGAGTGGCCGGGGCCGAAACCCTGGGTTACATAGACCACCGCCTGTGATCCTTTCATGGCAGCAGCCACCAAATCAGGGGGCTCCTGCCCTGAGACCTGAAATGGAGGCATAACCATCATGACCGCATCAGCTTCCATGGATAGAGCAATCTCAAATAGGTAATGGGCAAGCCGCATAGACGCAGCATAAGTATCGGAAAGCAGCAGCACCCTCTCTCCCTTTCTAATCCCTACACAGTGCTGCGCAATAATCTCCAAAGGCTTAATCAATCGAAACATGTCGCCACCTCAATGCTCGAATTAAAGGTTGTTTCTCAAGATTCATTGTCTGGAGGTGGATGAAAAATCTGGACTCTTAATCCAGCGCCGCAATCATCTCGATCTCAAGGAGCGCATCTTTCCGCAAGCCTGCCTGAACCGCGGTAGAGGCAGGTTTATTGTCCTTGAGAAACTCCGAGCGGGCTTCGAGAGCCCCCGGAAGATCTTTCAGATCAGCCATGAACATCGTTATTTTGACGATGTCATTGAAGGTAGCACCCCCATCCCGGAGAATTTTGCCGATATTCTCCATGATCTGTCGGGTTTGAGCGCGAATGTCTCCGATGCCTACCGTGCTGCCTTGCATGTCCCTGGAGGTTTGACCGGCTATGAAGATAAACTTTTTGGCCTCAACTTTAACACCTAAGGAGAAAGGTTTATCTGGCCGTTGCTGCATGTCTTGTGGATTGATGTATTCTTTTTTCATGGTTTTACCTCCCCTACGGTCTAGAGCCGCCCTAACAACTGGTTATTAAGATGTTATTAAAAATTGGAAGTGGAAATACATTATTATGTCTTGCAGGTAGGGCTGCGATAGAAAACAATTGCATGTAAGCAATAAATACATACGCGTGCATTGGACATAATGAACCTATAGCTTGAGATTTGCTAGGTTTCGTAGATAGTCATTTGATCCTGGGGAGGAGCTAAAATGAAGACCATCTCCAATATCTCCTCACCGGTGTTCACCAGATAATGGGGAACGCCCGGGGCTACAGAAAGGGCCATACCCTGTTCCACAGGCACTACCTCATCTCGAATATGAACGGTCCCCTTCCCCCGCGCTACATAATAGATTTCTTCGGTGGGATCTTTATGATGGTGAGGCAAGAGGCACTCTCCTGGCGCGAATTTGCATACCACCATGGCCATTTTCGTAAGGCCAAGGGCCTGTGTGTAAAGCTTACAGGTTCCCATCTCCGGGACTGCCTTTGGCAGGGCTTCTAGCTGCTCCCATATAACTGTTCTCTTGGTTTGGCTCATTCCTACCTCCTCTTTCAAAATTTCTTATCTGGGACGATTGGCAGCGCCCCTTCCATTTTTAACCCTCAGCAGGCGCGGACCCTTGCCCGGATTGGGATCTCTCACCAAATGGGCGCCGCGAAACTTAGCGATGACGATCTCCGCCAAGGTATATACCTTGCATCCCTCCACCAGGTGACCTGCATAAGCTGAATCTTTGTCGGCCACGACCAGATGGATGTGAGGCTCTCCCTGAGCGATTGTTCCCTGTATTGCTGCGAGCTCGAGAGGTCCCTCCCGGCTGACTCTGTAAGTGGTTACAGGATATGTTGTTCCTCGTGAAGAAACCAGATAAGAACTGTACCTGTTGAGAGATCCAACCCCGGATATGATTGCCCCTTCAAGGATGTTTTCTTGCTGGATAGCACGCCTTAGAACCTCAAGAAGATCCTCACCCATATCAGCGCGAACAATGACAAGCTCATCGACCTGAATGGTCCCCGTCTCCATTATCTTACCTCCGCCCCATGATTTTTATTGACATTAAAATATATATAATATATAAATAAATTTGGCAATTCAAAGAATTATTGGAGACATAGTAATGATGAAATCAAAAAAAAAACGGAATATGAATTTTATGACAAAGAATGAGTACGTTTACGACCAACTGAAAGAGAGTATCATCCACGGAGAATTGAAACAAGGAGAGCGGCTGATCATAGATAAGCTGGCCAAGCGTTTTGGGGTCAGCGCAATCCCTATTAGGGAGGCCCTCAGCATGTTGAGCAAAGAGGGGCTGGTGATCCATACTCCACATGTTGGTGCTCACATCACCCCAATCAATTATGAAGAATTGAAAGAAAATTTCATTATTAGAACCGAACTGGAGGGTCTTGCCACATTGTATGCTGCGGATCACCTGACTGATCGGGACTTTAAGAGGCTTAAAAAAAACATGAACTTGATGCGACAGGTCATTGAAAATAAGGAATTCAGCAAAATTAAGGCCATTAACAGGGAATTCCATGAAATCATCCATCAGGCATGCCCCTTTCCGAAGCTTTACAAGATGATTTACGACCTCTGGGATAATATTGAGCGCGTCCAATCCGTGTTCGCACATGTTTTGGGTCCTCGCCGAGCTAATTCTGCCCTTCGAGAACATGGGGAGATTCTCCACGCTTTGCAACAAAGGGAAGGCCATATCGCACAATATTTGATTAAAAAGCATAAACAACTAGCGTGGAAGGATTTGGAGTCTTATTTCAATCGCACTTCTGTGCAAGACGACCCATCAGTTCCGCAAGCTTCTTAATCCTGAACAGATCCACCGCTTCCAACTATACTGAACCTCCCTAGGCATCCAGTTCCGAAATGATAAATTCCAGATACTACCGTCCAT